>DASVHW010000380.1 GCA_036382395.1 Candidatus Binatia bacterium
CCGCAGCTGTGTGCGGCGTCGCGTGACTCGCTGCAAGCTTGGCGGCGCGATGGTCTCTGGACGGATGGCTTGCCGATTGGCTCGTGAGTCGGTTTGAAGTAGTCTCGCGTATATGGCTCAGACATTGCCCGTCCCACCACCGGGGTTCGATGAACTGCCGGTCGAGGAGAAGGTCCAGTACGTTGAGGCGCTTTGGGATCGAATTGCCGCAGCGCCACAAAAGGTCAGCGTGCCTGATTGGCACCGACAGCTTCTTCGTGACCGACTGGCCGATTATCGCAACGATCCGAAAGCGGGCCGCCCATGGCGAGACGTTCGCGATGAGTTGCTTCGTGAACTCGCGGGGCGCAGGCGCACATCGGGCGCATGATCGACGTGATCGTCCGTCCCTTGGCAGAGGCGGACGTTCGAGACGCGGCGTTTTGGTATGAGAGCAACCGCGAGGGACTGGGAGCAGAGTTCACCCTGGAGTTGGACGCACTTTACGAGCGCATCGCCCAAAATCCTCGGCAGTTCCCCGCAATCGAGGAGGAAACGCGGCGAGCGTTGCTGCGTCGATTTCCATACGCCGTGTATTTCGTTATCGGCGACGACGTGCCCGTCATCATCGCGGTGCTGCACCAGCATCGCAGACCAGACGCGTGGCGCGAGCGGCGATGAGCCACGCTAACCCGGCGATGGAGATCGACGCGAACAGAACGCGCGGTTCATCGCCAAGACGTTAGGCGCACAGAGGTAGCGAGTTCTCATGGAGGTAGGGAAATGGGGACGATGGTACGTTTCTTCTCGGAGGTTGATGAGGCCAACGACGCGCAACTTCCTCGCTGCGGGTTCGGGACGGATTCGTACCAAGAGTACCATCGTCCCTATTCATACTGCCCCTGATAGAGTCCGTTCCAGATCGCAGGGCTCGGTGCTATGAGGAGATCATGACGGTGAAGGTCAATCTCACACCCGAACTGGAAGAACGTCTGCGGCACGAAGCAGAGCGCAACGGGGTACCGGAAGCCGAGTGCATCGTCCGTATCCTTGACGCCCATCTCCCGAGCGCCAGTCGCGGAGCGCAAGCGGTTGCGCTGCTGCAGTCGTGGATCGATGGGAAGGATGCCGACGATCAGCGTGAGACCGGGGACTACCTCGTGCGCGTGCTGGACGAGGATCGGCTCTCGGATCGAAAGCTCTTCCCTCCGGAACTCAAGGGCCATACCTGGTGATCCAGGTTGTCCTGCTCGATGCCGGGCCTCTTGGTCTGGTTACGAACCCACGACGGTCGCCGCAAAGCGCCGGTCCACCCTCCTTTGGGTGAACGGACCGGCCATTCGAATCCAAAGTGCTTTGCGTCGCTACTTCATGATTGTTGCGAAGAGCTGAGTAATGAGCACGTGATTCCACGTGCGATGATTGAGATCGCCGGCACGAAGGCTGTTCGCGTGAAGGGCATGACGTGGCTGAAAGGCGAGGAGAAGATGATCGGTGCAGCGGGGGGGCTAACGGCGGTAGGTGGTCGTGGTGCGGCGGGTGATGGCCGTCACCTGCACGAAGTGGAGCTCGGGGTAGAGGTCGAAGAAGAAGCGATAGGAACCGACGCGGCGGCGGTAGGTGTTGGGGCCGAGTTTACGCACGTCGCCGCTGAACGGGTTGACGGCGACTTCATCGAGCGCGGCGGTGATGCGCTCGCGGTCGAGCGTCGGGAAGCGCTCAAGCGCTTTTCGCGCGGGGCCGGCGACGTTGACGCGCCACATCACGGGCAAGGTCAGCTTTCAGTTCGTCGAGGGTGCAGTAGTCGCCGCGGGCGAAGGCCTGACGGCCGGCCTCGATGGCTTTGAGGTCGGCAGGGGTCAACGGCTCATCGTCAAGCGGAATGACGCGGCGACTGGGTCGAGCGTGGCTGGTGCGCGTGGTGGTGGCTGTCTTGGGCATACGAGGTGAGTGTAGCGCGGGCGCTGTGGGGGTGTCCAGCGTCGGCTGCCTCGGCGGTGACTCACAACGATCAGCTACGCAACAGTGTGATGAACTCGTCGGGGGTGAGTCCTGCCTGCTTAATGATCCCATGCAGGGTGCCACGTTTGAGGTCGCCGCGATGGAAGGCGACGACGGCGAGGCGGTCGCGGCCGGGATGGTGGAACGCCTGGTGTGAGCCGGTCGCGTGGTCGAAAACGAAGCCGGCACGCTTCAGTGCTCGGATGACCTGGGCTGCCGTGCAAGCCGGCAGCCGGCTCATGCGCGGGCGAGGCTGACGGCGATGCGGCGCATAATGGGCACACCGTGCTCGACCGGGATCTCCTCGCGGCGCTTGCGCAGGCTCTCGAGGTAGCAGCGGATGGCGTCCGCAGCCATCGCCCGCGCTTCATCGAGTGTGTCGCCTTCGGTGGTGAGTCCGTTGAGCGCGGGGATCGTCACCACGTAGCCGCCTTCCTCGGCGGGCTCGAAGATCGCGGTGTAGCGGTAGCGAGCGCTCTGGACTGTTTCCGTGCGCTTCGTCCGCGCGGCGCGCAGTTTGGTGGAGGGCTTGGCCATAGTGGCGTCAGTGTACGCTGGCGCCGGCGTCGTTGTCTAGGTCGAGGACCTGAATGAGCCCGCGACCTACCTCGATCACCGCACCCCCGATGCCGGCGGCGTATTCCTGGACGAACTCGGACACGTCTGCCGCGCGCGTTGGCGAAGGCATCGAAACCCTTTGATCTTTGGCGGTAGCCGCGGGAGAATGCAGCATGCCATCCTTTTCCCGACGAGCCTTTCTGCAACTCGGCGCCGGTGGCGCTCTGGCGCTGAGCCTGCGCGGGCTGGCGTGGGCTGAACGCCCGCTTGCCGCTTCCGGAGCCGTTCCCGCTTACAGCGAATGGGAAGATCTGTATCGCGAGCGCTGGCGCTGGGACAAGGTCGCTCGCGGCACGCATACGAACGCGAACTGCGTTGCCGCCTGTGCCTGGAACCTGTACGTGCGCGACGGGATCGTCTGGCGTGAGGAGCAGTCGGCGCCCTACGTGGCGTCGAACGCAACCGTCCCCGACTTCAACCCCCGCGGCTGCCAGAAGGGCGCGACCTGTGCCAACCTGATGCTCGGGGCGACGCGCGTGCGCTACCCGTTGCGGCGGGTGGGCGCGCGGGGAGCCGGCCAGTGGAAGCGAATCAGTTGGGATGAGGCGCTCGGAGAGATCGCCGGCGGGCTCGTTGACACGCTGGCGCGGCGCGGCGGTGGGGGCGTGGTGTGCGACCTCGGCGTCAACTTCGACTACGGCGTGACGCTGGCCGGCACGCTGCGTTTCTTTCGCCAAATTGGCGTTCCCGTCGCCGACCCGTCGGCTCACGCAGGGGACTTGGCGACCGGCGGGGTCATCACCCTGGGTGCCGGATGGACCGGTGGGAGCTCCGACGATTGGTTCCGGTCGGGCTACCTCGTGCTGTGGGCAATCAACCCGGTGGTCACACGTATTCCAGACGCGCACTTCATCAACGAGGCCCGATACCGTGGCGCACAGGTCGTCACCATCGCTCCCGACTACAACCAGAGCGCGACCCACTCCGACCTGTGGATCTCTCCGAACCCGGGTACCGACGCCGCGCTGGCGCTGGCTGCCTGCCAGGTCATTGTGGAGGAGAACCTCTTTCAGGCTGATTATGTGCGGAAGCAAACCGACCTGCCGTTCCTCGTGCGCAGCGACAACCAGCGCCTGTTACGCGAGTCGGACATCCTCAACGGCGGGCGCGACGACCGCTTTGCATTGTGGGACGAGGTAAAGGGCTCGCTCGTCTGGGCGCCGGGCACGAAGGGTAGCTCCGAACGGACGCTCAAGTTGCCGGACGGCGTGCGCCCGGCGCTCGATGTCCGCAAAGAGGTGGGCCTCGCCGCAGGCAAGAGCGTGCCCGTGCGGACCGTCTTCTCCATCCTGAGCGAGCGGCTGCAGAAATTCCGGCCCGAAGACGCCGCGCGGATCACCGGGGTCGGTGCGGAGGTGATCCGTCACTTTGCACGGGACTTCGCGCGCGCGCCCGCCGCCCTCATTCTCTCCGGGCTAGGCGGATGCAAGAACTACCACAGCGACCTGGTCCAGCGCTCTCAGCTTCTGCTTGCCTCGCTCACGGGGAACCTCGGTCGCGCCGGCGGCGGCTGGCACACGGCCGCATGGATCGATCTCGAGGGCATCGGACTGGTGGGTATGCTGGACAATCTGGATGCGGCCGCTCTGACGGCGGCCGCCGCTGCCATGGCCGCGAATCCGCAAGCCGCGGAGGCGGAGTTCATGTCGGGCTACATTTCGAGTACGCTGTTTCATACGGTCCACGCCGGACTCGCTGAGGCGCGGCTCAATCCAAGCTACGGCGACCCGACACTGCCGCGGCCGCCGAAGGCGTACCTGGATGAGGCCCTGAGAAAGGGGCACTTTCCGATTGGCGTGCCACAGGGAGGGGAACCGCCCGAGGTCGTGGTGTCGATCTTGGGGAACATCCTCCGCCACACGCGCATGGGCCAGCGCGTCCGTGAGACGCTCTTCGCGAAGGCACGGCTCATCGTGGATATCGGCTTTCGCCTGAGTGAGACGGCCCGCTACGCGGACATCGTGCTCCCGGCCGCCGGCTGGTACGAGAAAGTCGGGTTCAAGTACCTGGTCGGTTTGGTGCCCTACATCACGCTCGGAGATCGGGCTACACCACCGCTCGGCGAGGCAAAGCCCGAGTGGGAGATCTATTCGCTGCTGGCGCAGCACGTGGCTGCCGAGGCGAAGAAGCGGGGAGTCACTGCGGTGAAGAGCTTTCGCGACAAGCCCTGCGACATCGCCACACTCGACGCGCGCTTCAGCGACAATGGCCGCTTCGGCCCCAACGCCGAAGAAGACGTGCTGCGCTTCATCCTGAGCACGTCCAGCGCCGGGGGCGGCATGACGCTCGAAGACTTGCGCCGCCAGGGCGGTGCCGTGCGGGTCCGCAGCCTGGGGCCCGATCAGTCGACGACAAGCAACTTCTATTCTTCCTACCGCCAAGACGAGCCCGTGGCGACGTTCCGTGACTTCGTGGAGAAGGACCGTCCGTACCGAACCCTG
>DASVHW010000381.1 GCA_036382395.1 Candidatus Binatia bacterium
CGACGGTGTCGAGGTGAAGCTATGCCGGGAGGAAGGCAACCCCACCGAGGTCTTCTTGATCTGTCGCTCCACGCAACGTCGGGCCAAAGAGAAAGCCATGCATGGACGCTTCAGCCTGCGCATCGAGGCCGCGCTCAAGCGCTTGGCCGGGCGGATCGAACGTTCCAAGCAGCCAATCGATCGGGAGCAGGTAGAGCGCCAAGTAGGACGCCTGCTGCAGCGCAACAGCCGCGCCGCCAAGCGCTACCAGATCACGTTTGAGACCGCGACGGACAAGCCCGCTGGGTTACGGCTGCAGTGGCCGGTAGACCCGAAGTGGGAGGACTGGGCAGAGCAGAGCGAGGGGGTCTATGTGTTACAGATCAACATTCTGGACTGGACGCCTGAGGCGCTGTGGAAGACGTACATCCAGCTGACCGAGGCGGAGTCGGCGTTTCGCATTCACAAGAGTGATCTTTCCTTGCGGCCCATTTGGCACCAGCGAGCCGACCGGGTGCAGGCGCACATCCTCATCTGCTTCCTAGCGTACGTTCTGTGGAAGACTCTGGAGCAGTGGCAGGCGAGGGCTCGGCTCGGCAACAGTCCGCGCTTCCTGCTCGACCAACTCCGAGAGATTCAAAGTGTCGAGGTCGCCCTCCCGTTGGCCGACGATCCAAAAAAGGAGGTGAAGATCCGATGCGTCGTTCGTCCCGAGCCAGCCCAGGCGATGCTGCTTGACCGCCTGCGGGTACGGCTCCCAGAGCGCCTGCGTATCCCCAGCGGCCTGTGTTGAGAATGTAGTGCCAACTTTTGAGGGAAACCCCTTGAAGCGCCTAGGCTCGATCCCTCAAACTGCGGAAGTTGGGCTAGTCCTGCATCGTTCGATCATGCCTATCACAACTCCGGGCCTTGCGCGGCCCGCCGGGACGAGCGTCCTGATGGGCAACATGCCCATCAGGATCGCCGTGACGGCCAATCGAGGTCGCGTCGTTTCAGGTCGCACGGGTGCGTAGCTCGTGATGCGTCGGCAGAGGCTCGGAAGTACATCCGAACGCGCACTGCATGCAGCACGCCGCTCCGCCATCGGCGGCGGCGTAGCAAGCCGGCTGCGGAATGCAGCCGCACGTGAAGCAGCAGCCGGAACAATGGCCGCTCCTCAGGCGCACTAGCCAACGTTGGCCGTCGACAAGAACCTGCGCTTCACCACCCACTCCGACGTGGTGGGTGACGTGCTCCATCAGGATCTGCCGATCGTAGGGATCGCGCGCGGGGAGAAAAATCCCTCCTCCGGAAAACGAAACGTGCGCAACTCCCTTCGACAGGCAGCACGGTTCCCGTTCGGGGCGCGCGGTCACCGCATGCGGTGTTTCCTTCGCTTCCGCGGCATTACGCCAACGTGTTCCTGCAGGTGCTTCTATGGCCGAATGCAACATAATATTCCTCCAAAGATCTCAATCCCCAAAGTTCGATGAGGCCCGGGGCCGGTGGAACGCGCTGATGGGGGCACAGCTGCCCGCCGGCACGGATCCCGAGTCACCACGGCACCTAGCGACGCGACCGTCGCTACCGAGTAACCGAGTGACCGGGTTGGTTGGAAGGGAGAGATCGGCTTGTTGTTCGGGCGGGGAGCTTCAGCCGGCGGACCGGAATTGGAATGAACGCGATCCGCCGCGTCCTCAGAACTACTAGGAACGTGCCTACCAGGACAGGTACGAACACGCGTACATCGACGCGCATAGGTAATGCAAACGGGGGGTCAACATCTGTTGCAGACTCTGACAGGAGAACCAACTGGCTCGAGCCCGGCTGCTTGTGCGTGCAAGCGGCAACGCGACCAATCGGGCGCAGAAACCCCGGCAACACAGCGAGGAGAATGAACGCAGTAACAACCAGCCTGAAGCGCAACCTCAAAGGCCTCCTCTCACGACTCATGACGCTCTGAGATCTCGAGTATTCACGGAATCACCTCAGGTAAAACCCTAACCTTCCTTGGCAACGCGCGAAAACGGCCGCGCCGCCGGGCAGACTAGCTGCTCGGCGGGACAACTAGGCGATCCATCGAATGCACTCCCTGAAAGAGGACTCGACGGCGCAGTGAATACTTCACGATCGCGAGTCGTCCATACGGCCATGCGGGCGGTCAACGGAAAGACGCTGCTCTATACGCTAGGCGCCGCTGCTCTCATTCTCTTCACGATTATGGCAGGCGTCCTGCGGCCACTGACCCAGGTTTCCGGTCATACCCACAACCGGTGGGGATTGAACCGCGCGGCCCTCCTTTCAGAGCCCGCGGCTAATGACGACGGGCGGCTCACACTCCCCGTTCGTGCCGAGGCGCATGTGGTTACGCCTGTCGTGGTAGGCGCGTTCCTGCTGGTTTTGAAGACACGGCGGACCGCGTTTGCTCCAATCCCGGTTCGCCGACTGAAGCGTCCCGCTCGACCCACAAGCCCTTCTCTCCCGTCAGACTGACGCCCCCACGGAGCGACGTGGTGCCGCGACGTTGGTCGTGACCCGGGATCCCGGCCGGCGGGCGGTTGTCCCCCCAACCGGCCCGCCGGTCCCCGGTTTCTACAGGTGCGAAAGTTTTGGAGGAAGGCATGTTGGACACACTCATTCAACTTCTACGACCGGTCCCTCTATTCCATGGTCTCGGGCCCAGTGAGTTGGCGGCGGTTGCTCAGGCGGCCGAAAACCACGAGGTCGAACGCGTGCGCTACTTCTTTGAAGATGGCGGCCACGGTGACACCGTGTATTTACTTCGGCACGGCTGCGTGAAAATTACTCAGGCGGCGCCTCGGGGCACACAGGTTTTGCTGCGTGTAGTCGGCCCTGGAGAACTCTTCGGGGCAATGGGTGACTTGGGAGACCAGCTACGTCCGGTGTCCGCGCAGGCGCTGTGCTGGTGCCAGGCTCTCACCTGGAATCGCACAGTCATCGGCAGGCTCATGAAGACATACTCCGTCATTGCCCTCAACGCACTAAGTGAGCTTGAGGATCAACTGTTCGAGCTGCAAAGCCGTTACCAAGGACTCACAACGGAGCGTGTGGAACAGCGCATTGCCCGGACACTGATCCGCCTGGCGCGGCAAGCCGGCCGCGAGACCCAAGACGGCCTGTTGATCGACCTGCCGCTGTCGCGGCAAGACCTGGCCGCGATGACGGGCACCGCGCTGTGGACTGTCAGCCGCATCCTCAGTGCTTGGGAGCGTAACGGTGTGATCGCATCCGGCGGGCAGAAGGTTGCCATCCTTCAACTTGATGGGTTGCTGGCGATGGCCCGAGAACCAACCGGACACTTGAAGGTTCCCGTGGCGTTTAGCCTACGCGGAACTCCCGAGTATCCGACTGGAAAGATGCACGGATAGTGAGTGCAGAGAGGAGTGTCACGGACGGGCACGAGTGCGGGCGCATGGAAGTTTGCTGGTCGGCACCTCGCCGACTAGAGTGCAATCCATGCAAACCAACGCCGTGGAGATGTCCTGGTCCGCTCCCGCTCGCATTCGCATCGGCGTGTCATCCTGCCTGCTCGGCCAGGAGGTGCGCTACGACGGCGGGCACAAGCGCGATGCGTTTCTCGCCGAGACGTTCGGGCGCCACGTCGAGTGGGTGCCCGTCTGTCCCGAAGTCGAGCTGGGCCTGGGCACGCCGCGCGAGCCGGTACGGCTCGAACGGCAGGGCGACGAAATCCGGATGGTGGGTACGAGGACTCACACCGACCACACGACCGCCATGCACAGGTTCGGGCGCCAACGCGTTGCGGCGTTGGGGATGGAAGATCTGGGCGGCTATGTGTTGAAGAAGGGCTCGCCGAGCTGCGGCATGGAGCGCGTACGGGTCTATGGCACGGGCGGTATGCCGTCGCGGTCAGGACGCGGGTTGTTCGCCGAGGTGTTGCTGCAACGCTACCCCAACTTGCCCGTCGAGGAAGAAGGCCGTCTGTGCGATCCCCGGCTGCGAGAGAATTTCGTCGAGCGCGTTTTCGCGTATCGACGGCTGCGGTCGTTCTTCAGCGATCGCTGGACGCTCGGAGGCCTGGTGGCATTCCACACGGCGCATAAACTGCAGCTTCTGGCCCACTCGACATCCACCTACGCGGAATTGGGCCGCCTGGTCGCCGGCGCGAAAGCGCGGTCACGAACGGAGCTGCGTGACCGCTATGCAGCGCGGTTCATGGGCGCGCTGCGGATACCGGCCACGCCCCGGCGCCACGTGAACGTCCTGCAGCACATCGTCGGCTACTTCAAGAAACAGCTCGACGATACGTCGCGTCGAGAGCTCCTGTCGTTGATTGAGGATTACGGCTCCGGACTGGTCCCGCTGGTGGTACCCATCACGCTCGTGCGGCACTACGTCCGTCGCCTCGACGTGGCCTATCTCAAAGGACAGGTCTACCTGGAACCCCACCCGAAAGAGCTGATGCTGCGCAATCACGTGTGAGAGAAGCAGCTTGCAGCTTTCAGCCGTCAGCGCTCAGCAAAAAGGATAATTTCTCTTCGGCTGAAGGCTGAGAGCTGATCGCTGATCGCTTTTTTCTCAGACGCGCTCGCCGATGAGGTACGTGGCGCCGCTGCCGCCGGTGCGCGTCGTGTGGACCGTCCCTTTTGGGAGCATCAGCCGGTCACCCGGGCGCAGGCGAAAGTCGCGGCCCCCCGCGCCGAACACCAGCTCGCCGTCGAGCACCCACAAGCTTTCGTCATGCTCGTGGGAGTGCGGATCGTAGCTGGCGCCGGCTTCGTCGCGCCAGCGAAAGACGTTGAATCCTTCTTCCTCCAGTTGCAGTCGGAGTGTGTTCTCCTCGACCGGGCCGTTGCCATTCCAGGAAATCGATTCGAGCCGCATTTCTCAGCCCTCCCCTAGCCTCAAAATACCAACTGCTGCAGGCCTCTCAATCATCGAAGGTGTTACTCCGGTTCGTCACCGAAGTGGGCGCGGGCGATGCGCTCCTTGAGGTACTCGAGCGTTCCGAGATCTTCGAGGATGTCCCCACCCGTGTCGTAGAAAAAAATCTCGCCGCGATTGTTGCGTCCGACCGCGACCAGCCAATCGAGATGGTCGCGGTCCTCAATCAGGTAGTTGATGGTCTGTGCGACGCCTTTGCCCGGGATGATGGTGATCTTGGGTTTCAGCGACT
Organism: Candidatus Binatia bacterium; assembly: GCA_036382395.1. Taxonomy (NCBI): domain Bacteria; phylum Candidatus Binatota; class Binatia (SeqCode); species Binatia bacterium. Next base: position 5,114 of record DASVHW010000381.1, read on the forward strand.
TCTGCTGTTTGTTCATAGGCATCGTACCTCAGCACACCTTCCTGGCACGGATGTGGTGCGATTACCGACACGCGCGCGCTAGAACTGATCCCGAGCATTGTTGGCGTGCAAGCCTACTGAAAAGATATGGGCCGCCGTTCAGCAAGTCAATACGGCTTTTGCGATCGTTTCGACGTGATAGGAGTGCGGGAACAGATCGATCGGCTGGACTGCGTCGATGCGGTAACGCGTGGCCAGGCGTTTGAGGTCGCGCGCCAACGTTGCCGGGTTGCATGACACGTAGACCAGCCGCGCCGGTGGCGTCTCGAGCAGCGCCCCGACGACATCCGCGGCGCCGCTTCGAGGCGGGTCGAGCACGATAACGTCAAACGCCTGCCGGCCGCGTAAGCGCCGCACGGCGTTGTGGGCCGAATCGGCAATGACCTCACAGGAGTCGAACCCCAGTGCCGCGGCGTTGGCACGCGCGTCCTCGGCGGCCAAACGGTGCTGCTCGACAGCAACGACGTTCGCCACGCGCCGTGCAATGGGCAGACTCAGGTTGCCGACGCCGGCATAAAGGTCGAGCACGCGATCAGCAGCGCCGAACTCACCCATGCTCAAGACGGTGGCGACCAGCAAGCGATTGGCGGCGGGATTGACCTGCGTGAACACGCCGGCGCGGCCGGTCAACGTCAGGTCTTCTTGGGGGTGCAGCGTGATGCGTTCGTCGCCCCAGGCGCGGCGCCATCTCCTTCCCTGCAGGATCACGCCACGGGCGCGGGCGAAGCCGGTATCTCGCCTCAGCCAGTTGGTGATGCGCGCCGCATCGTCGCCGGCGAGATCCCCTTCCACCTCTGCCAGCAGCACCACACCCGGTTCCGTGCCGTGCTCGATGATCTCGATGCGGCGGACATGGCTGGCGAGCTGCCGGACGAGGTCTGTTGCCAGGCGGAGGGCTGCGTCGATCTGCTCGGTCCCCAGCAAACAGTGGTCGATGGCAACCAGGTCATGCGTGGCCGCGGCATAGAAGCCGATGTGACCCGCGTGCGTCCGCAAGCTCAGGCGGCTGCGGTAGCCGAACTCCTGTGGCGAACCGATGATCGGCAGCACCGCAACGTTGGGCAGGCCGGCCGTCCGCACGAGGTGGTCGCGCAGGTTCTGTTCCTTGGCGCGCAGTTGAGCGGCGTAGGTCAGGTGCTGCCACGGGCAGCCGCCGCAGCGGGGGAGATAGGGACACGGTGGCAGACGCCGTTCGGGTGCGGTCTGTACGATCGCATGAACCTCGGCGTAGGCGAACGATCCATGATCTTCGCTGACGGTAACGTCGACCTCCTCACCCGGCGCGACGCCGCGCATGAAGATGACCTTGCCGTCGAGCCGCCCGACACCGTGCGGCCCATAGATCAGCCCCGTGACCCGTACCCGCTCCAGTAGTGGGCTGTCTGCTTCAGGTGTGGTCATCGCGACTCAGCATAGCACCACGCGACAGCGGTGCTACGCGTCGCTGCGGGGAAGGTCTCACGGGTGACCCGCTCGCCGAGGCGCCCGGCCAGGGCCGCGCGATTGTTGCTGCCAATCGACGGCGGCGCAAAACCGGGCTGCGCAAAGGCCTGTTTGTACTAGGCGACCGGGTCGGTATAGTGGTCGGGTTTCAGGATGGCATCCGCGGATGGCGCACGACGGCTGCGCCTTGAGGTTGGAGCGCGATGAGATCGATCACCGATATCACACCGAGCACAAAACTATGTGCGCTGATCGGCAACCCGGTCGGCCACTCGATGTCGCCGGCACTTCACAACCGGGCCTTTGCCGAGCTGAATCTCGATTATGTCTACGTGGCGTTTCGCGTGGAGGATGTGGGCGGGGCCGTGGCGGGCATGCGCGCGCTCGAGAACTTTCGCGGCATGAGTGTCACCATTCCCCACAAGGTGTCGATCATCGCGCATTTGGACGAGGTGGCCGAGGTCGACCGGCGGATCGGTTCGGTGAACACCGTGGTCAACGACGGCGGACGGCTGAGAGGTTTTGGAAGCGACGGGCCGGGTGCGCTGAAGGCGCTTGTCGATGCCGGCGTGCAGGTGGCCGGCAGGACTGTGACGATTCTGGGGTCGGGCGGTGCCGCCCGTGCCATTGCGTTTACTCTCGCCGAGGCGAAACCGGCGGCGCTCTTCCTGCTCGGGATCATCGAGCCCGAGTTGCAGGCCCTGACGCGGGACATCGTCACCAAGACCGGCACCAGGGCGAGCTGCGCGCTGCTCGAGCCGAAGACGCTGGAGGCGCGGCTAGCCGAAAGTCAGGTGCTCATCCACTGCACACCGGTGGGCATGCATCCCGACACCGGCGCGAGTGCGGTTCCCGAGTCGCTGTTGCACCGCGACCTTGCGGTGATGGACATCGTCTACAACCCGCTCAAGACCAAGCTGCTGGCCGCTGCCGAGGAGCGCGGGCTCAAAACGATCTCCGGGGTGGAGATGTTCGTCAATCAGGCCGTGATCCAGTTCGAGCTGTGGACCGGGAAGACGGCGCCCCGTGAGGTCATGCGGGACGTGGTGCTCGAGCATCTGGGTGCCAAGCCGAAGACGCGATGAATCTCGTGCTCATCGGGTACCGCGGAACCGGAAAGTCGACGGTGGCCCGGCTGCTCTCCAAAAAGCTGGGAATGGAAGTGGTGAGCCTGGACCAAGAAATTGTCCGCCAGGCGGGCCGCTCGATCCCCGAAATAGTGGCCGCACACGGATGGCCCTATTTTCGCGATCTTGAGTCCGAGGTCACGAAACGCGTTTGCGCGCGCGATCACATCATCATCGATGCTGGCGGCGGGGTGATTCTCCGCCCGGAGAACGTGGAGAACTTACGGCGCGGCGGCAAACTGTTTTGGCTGAGGGCCTCGCTGCCGGTCATCGTCGCGCGTATCGAAAAGGGAACCGCACGTCCGGCCCTCACCGCGGGCAAGTCGTTCACCGAGGAGGTGGAGGAGGTACTCCGCGAGCGCACCCCGCTCTACGAAGCCGCCGCCCATCATCAAGTCGACACGGACGCCCGCAGTCCAGAGCAGGTAGCCGCTGCAGTGGCCCGCCTCTACGCGGTCTAGAAGTACCGCAATCACGCGAGACGATGAGTATGTCCGGCAAACCGAGGCTCGAAGAGATCCGCGCCCGTTTCCGGGTGGTGTGCATCTGCAAGGGAATCAAGCTGGGAAGAATCAGTGACGCCATCAAGGCCGGCGCCACCACCGTCGAGCAGGTGAACCGGGCCACCGGCAGCGGCAGTGGCACCTGCGGCAACGACGGCGGTGTCACGCGCTGCCGGCCGGTAATCGAAGAAATGCTCCGCAACGGTGGCCAACCGTCGGCGCCGACATCACCGACAGTGCCCACCGAGAAGGACGACGACTTCTGGTTCTCGGCGCCGGTGCGGAAGACGGATTGACGCAGAAGGGCAGGTCAGTACACGATCACGCTCCGCGCCACCTCGCCCTTCTCCATGATCTCCATGGCCGTGTTGAGCTGCTCGAGCGGCAAGCGCCGGCTGACCAACTCGTCCAGTTTGAGCTTCTTGGCCATGTAGAGATCCAAGATCCGCGGCATGTCGTAGCGGAAGCGCGCCGAGCCGTAGTACGACCCGATGACGCCCTTCTCCTGCAGGAACGCCATTGCCGGCAGGGTCACCTGGGCGCTGGCCTGGGGGACACCGACGATCACCAGCTTGCCGCCCGGACGCAGGGCGGAAAAGGCGGTCTGCATGACTTCTGGATTGCCGATGACTTCAAAGGCGTAGTCGACGCCCTTCTTGTCCGTGAGGCGCTTGATCTGATCGGCCGCGTCACCCTGGCTGGCGTTCACCAGATGCGTTGCGCCGAACCCCTCGGCCATCCTCAGCTTGTTCTCGACGAGATCGACGGCGATGATTTTCTCCGCGCCACAGAGTGCGGCACCTTGAATGACATTCAAGCCGACGCCGCCGCAACCGAACACCGCCACATGATCGCCAGGCCGCACCTTGGCGGTATTCATCGCCGCACCGACGCCGGTCATGACGCCGCAGCCCACGAGACAGGCCTTTTCCAAGGGCACGTCTTTCCGAATCGATACGGTGGCTTGCTCCGGCACCACCGTGTATTCCGCAAACGACCCGACCCAATGCCGCGTCTCCTTGCCGCCGACGGTGAAGCGGGTGGTGCCGTCGTACATCACCCCCGTCATCATGGTCTTGATTGCGCTGTGACAGAGCTGGGGTTTGGCACGGCTGCAGTCGCGGCAATGACCGCAACTGTATAACCAGGTCAAGACGACATGATCGCCTTTCTTGACCGACGTCACCCCTGGCCCAACGGCTTCGACGGTGCCGGCCCCTTCGTGCCCGATGATGATGGGCGGCCGCATCGGCACGATGCCCCGCTGCACGCTCAGATCGGTGTGACACACGCCGCTCGCAGCCAATTTCACCAGCACTTCTCCTTGGCGTGGCTCCTGCAGTTCGACCGACTCGATTTTGAACGGCTCGTTGAAGGCGTACAGTACGGCGGCACGCATGTGGGTCCTCCATCTCTCCAGCGACCATGCGACGACCAACGCGATCACGGGCGCCGGGTAAATCGCCGCGAATGTGCGGCGTATTGCCTCATAGCATTTCCTCTACGACCTCACAGGAACACCGGGCGTTCGCCGATGATCTTGCGCTCGCGTAGGTGCTGCAGCTCGTCCTTGGATAGTCCCAACTCGCCGCCGAGGATCTCGTCGTTATGCTGGCCGAGCGTTGGTGGGGGCAGCCGGTGCGTCTGCCGAGGGAGTCCGGAAAAGATCATGGGCAGTCCCGGATAGCGTGTCTCCCCGGTGACCGGATGCAGCATGGCCTGGAAGAAACGCCGGTGCTCGAGTTGCGGATTGGGCATGAGGTAATGGGCGTTGATGAGCGCATGGGCCGGAACGCCGACGCGGACGAGCGTGTCCGCCGCCGCGTCGCGGTCCTGCGTGGAAAGCCAGCGCTCGATCTCCACGTCGATTTCGTCATGGGCCTCGCGCCGGCCGGCCGCGGAGGCGAAACGGGGATCGTCCGCCCAAGCGGACTTGCCGATCACCCTACAGAGGGCTCTCCACTGGGCGTCGGTGGCCACGGCAACGGCAACGTACTCGCCGCGCTCGGCGCAGCAGTAGACCCCTTGCGGGGCTGCGGAGGGGCCACGGTTGCCCGTGCGTGTCAGCAGGTGTCCGTAGGCTGAGTACTCGATCACTTGCTCGGCGGCGACGTTCAAGGCCGTCTCGACCAGTGGGACCTCGACGAGTTGGCCTTCGCCGGTTCGCCGCCGGTGCTCCAGCGCCAGCAGCAGTGCGAACACGGCGTGCAAACCCGCCAGCGGGTCGCACGCGCCGCGCGGAACGAGGGGCAAGTCCTCATAGCCAGTGATCCAGGCCATGCCGCTCAGCTGTTCGACGGTCATGGCAAAACCCGTGCGGTCTCGCCACGGCCCGTCGAGACCGAAAGCGGGCATGCGCATCATGATGATGCGGGGATTCAGGGCGTGGACCTTATCCCAGGTGAGCCCGAAGTTTTCCAATACCCGCGCGGAGAAGTTGTCGATGACGACATCGGCGCCGGCGAGCAACCGCTTGAGCAAGCCCATGCCCTCCGGGCTCGTCAGATTGAGCGTGATGTCGCGCTTGCCGAGATTGGCGCCGGCAAACACCGCCGACCACTCCCACAACCGGTCGTTCGGTACCGCGCCGGCAAAGCGCATCGCGTCCGGCCGTTGGATCGACTCCACTTTGACCACATCGGCCCCCATGTCCGCCAAGTGGCAGGCGGCGAACGGGCCGGCCCAAAAGCTGGTCAGTTCGATGACGCGCAGCCCGGCCAAAGGAAGCGTCGAGCCGCCTTCCGCGCCGGTGGCCGCGGGCCTTGCACGGCTCAGTTCCCGCCTGACCGCGGCGGTGTGCTCGCCGAGTTTCGGCGCCGGGCCGAACGGTCGGAGCGGGGTTTTCTCGAGCCGGTAGGGTGGGCGAGGACGCACGAATCCTCCGGGACCGCTGCTGAACACTCCGCGCGCGACGAAGTGGTCGATCCGTGGCAGGGTCTGGCCGGTGCCGATCGGCACCGCGGGAATCCGCAACTGGGTAGCAAGCTCGATGATCTCATCGACCGTGTGCTGCCGGGTCCAGCCGTGGATGATCCGTTGCATGAACGGCAGATCGGCCATGCGGTTCGGCCCGAGAAGGTAGCGTGGGTTCTCGCCGACTTCCGGATGACCGATGAGCAGACAAAAGTCCTTCCACTGCTGACCGGTGATGGTGCAGAAACCCACCCATCCGTCCTTGGCGGGCTCTACGGACGGTATCTCGATGGCACGCTCGAGTGGCGCCTGGCACCACTGGCCGTTGAGATCGTGATACACCGTCATTCCCAGCACCATCGCCTCGAACACCGAGAGATCGACGTGGTGCCCCTTTCCGGTGTTCCGTGCCGAGAGCCAGGCGCAGAGTGCCCCGACCGCCGCGAAGCTCCCCGCAATCCATTCACCCACGCGGCCGCCGGCGGCGACCGGCACGCGGTCTCGCAGGCCGCGGTACCCGGTCGACCCCGTGGCCGCTTGTAAGGTGAACTCGGTTGCCGGCCGGCCAACCCACGGGCCGGCGCTGCCCCAGGGAGAAATTGACACCAGCGACAGGGCCGGGTTGCGTGCCTGGAGGGCGTCGAGCCTTATGCCGAGGCGCGCCAGGGTGCCCGGCGCAAAACTTTCGACCACGATGTCGGCGGTGGCTGCCAGGTCCAGTATGAGCTGGCGGCCCGCTGTCGTCTCGAGGTCGGCGGTCACGCTGCGTTTCGAGGCGTTGAGGTGCTGGAAAAACGCGCCGTCGTCGCCTGCGGGGATGGGCGTGCCCGAGGCCGTCCAACGCCGCAGCGGGTCGCCTCCATCGGGGCACTCGACTTTGATGACGTCGGCACCGGCATCGGCAAACAGTTTGGTGCAATAGGGGCCGGCGATTTCCGTCGACAGGTCGATCACGCGCAGCCCGGACAGCGGATATCCGACCGCCACGCTCATCGCCCCATCCTCACCAGCCGCGGCCGGTTGGCTGCGGTGACGAACAGACAGCGCCTCTGGCAATCGTCGTTACGGGATCGCTGCGATCGCATGGTCGCTCCTTCTTTCGCCCAGCCCACTCGCGCTTGCGTGTGGTATAGTCGCGCGCGGTCGAGGGTTGCAACAGCAATGAAGGAGACGAGATGACAGACGCCGAGAGGGCGGCATTCTTGGAACAGTTGCGCGCCCAAGTTGGGAAAGCCAGCCAGCCTGAGTTGGCGCGCGACCCGGTCAATCAGCCCATGATCCGGCACTGGTGTGATGCCATGGAGGATCAGAACCCCGTGTATACCGACGCGCCGTTTGCGGCGCAGTCGATCCATCGAACCCTCGTCGCACCGCCGGCCATGCTGCACGCCTGGATGATGCCGGGCAACATTTCCCGACAGGTCCGGCAGAGGGGGAAGAGCGTGTTGAGCCGGCTCAACGCGGCCGGATACACATCCGTCGTGGCGACGAACTCGGAGCAGGAGTATCTGCGCTACCTGAAACCGGGCGATGTGCTGACGGGAGTAGAATCGCTCACCGGCGTATCGGAGGAAAAGCACACCACCCTGGGTGCCGGACACTTCGTGACGATGCGGACCGAGTATCGCGATCAGACGGGCGCAGCCGTCGGGCACATGCAGCTCCGCCTGCTCAAGTTCAAGCCGGGCACCGGCAGCTCCGCCAACGCCGAGGGCGCCGAAGCGGCAAAAGGCCCGCGCCCCGTTCGCCCACGCCCCGGTATCAGTCGCGACACGCAGTTCTTCTGGGACGGCTTCAAGGTCGGTGAGCTCCGCATCCAGCGCTGCAACACATGCCGTACGTTGCATCACCCGCCGATGGTGCGCTGCCCCGCGTGCGGCGGTTACGATTTCGGATACCAAGTGTCCTCCGGCAAAGGGACCGTCTACAGTTTCGTGGAACCCTGTCATCCGAAGGTTCCCGCCTTCGACTATCCCTACGTGGTCGGACTCGTCGAGTTGGAAGAGGGGACCCGACTCATCACCAACATCGTCGACCTCGATCCCGAGCGGGTTGCGATCGGCATGCGGGTGGAGGTGGTATTCCAGAAGCCCGACCCCGATCTCATACTGCCGATGTTTCGGCCGCAGCGGCCGCCGCACCGGCAGACGACGCTGAGCTTCGACGCGGTGGCCGTGGGTGATGAGCTTCCGCCCTGCCCAATTCCCGTCACCACGCGACTCATCGTGGCTGGGGCCATCGCCTCGCGGGACTACCAGGACGTGCATCACGACCGCGAAGCGGCCGTCGAGCGGGGCTTGCCGGACATTTTCATGAACATCTTCACGACAGGGGGACTTTGCGGGCGCTACCTCAGCGACTGGGCAGGCCCCGAGGCCTTGATGCGCAGCCTCACCATGCGCCTGGGCGTTCCCAACTTCCCGCACGATACGATGACGCTGGCGGGCGCGGTGCGGTCGAAGAGCGTGCACGACGGACGAGGCCTGATCGAAGTCGGCCTCAGGGGATACAATCGGCGGGGCGACCATGTCACGGGCACGGCCGGGCTCGAACTGCCACGCCAAGGGGAGGCGGTCCGATGAAGAAGTCGTTCGCTGGTCAGATCGCCATCGTCGGGATCGGTGCCACCGAGTTCTCGAAGTGCTCCGGGCGCAGCACCTTGCGGCTCGCGGTGGAATGCAGCGACGCCGCCATCCGCGATGCCGGGCTCGCTCCTGAGCACATCGACGGCGCCGTGCTCTTCGCGCACGAGGAGAACCCGGAGATTGAGGTCGCGCGCAACTTGGGCATCAAAGCGCTTACCCACTTCAGCTGCATTCCCCACGGTGGCGGCGCCGCGTGCGGAACGATCCACCAAGCGGCGTTGGCGGTGCACAGCGGCGCGGCCAAGTGCGTGCTGGTGTACCGTGCGTTCAACGAACGGTCGGGATTTCGCTTCGGCGCCGGCGTGCAGGATCGCATGCCGGGCCCGACGCCGGTCGAGGTCGATTTCGGCTGGAGCTCGCCCTTTGGCCTGCTCACGCCTGCCCAGTGGGTCGCCATGTTTGCCCGCCGCTATATGTACGAGTACGACGCGACCAGTGAGGACTTTGGCCGTGTTGCCGTTGTGTGCCGCAAGCACGCGGCCACGAATCCCCGTGCCTTTTTCTACCAGCGCCCCATCACGCTCGATGATCACCAGAAGAGCCGCTGGATCGTGAAGCCACTGCATCTGCTGGATTGCTGCCAGGAATCGGACGGCGGCCAGGCGCTGATCGTGACCACGCTGGAGCGCGCGCGCGATCTCCGGCAGCCACCGGCGGTGATCGCGTCCGCGGTCCAAGGCAGCAGCGAGGACCAGCAGATGATGAAGAGCTACTATCGCCGGCAGATCTCCGGCATTCCGGAGATGGGGCTGTGCGCCCGGCAGCTCTGGGAGGACACCGGGCTCGGTCCGCAGGACATGCAGACGGCGATCCTGTACGACCATTTCACGCCGCTCATCCTCCCGCAGCTCGAGGAGTTCGGCTTCTGCCGGCGTGGCGAGGCGAAAGAGTTCATCAAGGACGGCAACATCGAGCTCGGGGGCAAGCTCCCGGTCAACCCCCACGGGGGGCAAATTGGTGAGGCCTATATCCACGGCATGAACGGCATAGCCGAGGGCGTGCGCCAGGTGCGCGGCACGTCAGTGAACCAGGTGTCGAACGTCGAGAATGTCCTGGTCACGGCCGGCACCGCCGTTCCTACCAGCGCACTCATCCTGTCGCGAGATCGGCGGTAGGCCGGAGGGCCGACGATGAGCAGTCTCCCATGGCCGGGGCCATGAAGAATACCGGACTGCCCGGTTTCGGTCCGTAGCACTTCGGGAGGGGTTGCGCCAGCGCAGAATTTTCATTGTCATATAACAAAAAATCATGATACTTGCGGTTTACGGCCATGAGCGCCAGGGAGGGAGGAGAGAGATGAAAGCAAATGGGGGAAGTCAGATTCGTGTCCTGGCTGTGCTGATTCTCGGTGCGGGGTTGGTAGTCCCATCCACCGGTTGGGGACAGGCGGCCAAGGGGAAGAAGGAAAAGAAGGAAAAGACCTCTGTGAGCAAGGCTCCAGCGACAGAGGAGGGGATCGAAGAGATCACCGTCACGGCGCAGAAGCGCGAAGAGCCGTTGCAGGAAGCGCCGATCTCCGTCACGGCGCTGACCAGCGAGAAGCTCGAGGAAAAAGGCGTGGCGAATGTCGCCGATCTCGGCCAGAGCGCGCCGAACGTACGCATCACTACGAATCCTGGCAGCCCCGCGAGCACGACGATCAGCATGCGCGGCTTGACGCAGGGGGACCCAAACGCCGCGCTGGACCCGGCGGTGGGAATGTATGTCGACGGCGTGTACATCTCAAAGATTATCGGTTCCAACCTCGACTTGGAGGACCTTGAGCGCGTTGAGGTGCTGCGCGGTCCGCAAGGCACCCTGTACGGCCGCAACGCCGTCGGCGGCGCGGTCAATTTCATCACCAAGAAGCCGACCGAAGAACGCTCCATCACCGTCAAGACGGAAGTCGGCAACTTCGAGGCGTTCAATGGCCGGGTCACCGCCAACCTACCGCTGATCGGTAAGAACGCGGTCACCGACGGCGGCGTACTGGGCGCGTTGAGTGGGTTGGAGGGCCTCGGGACCCTGAGCCTCAGACAGAATGTGGGGTACAAGACGCACGACGGCCTCTATCGGAACACGGGGACCGGCAGCACGAACTTCGACGACCTGAACCGCGTCTACAGCACGACCGCACTGCGGTGGGAGCCCACTGAAGACATCACCCTGGACTATTC
>DASVHW010000382.1 GCA_036382395.1 Candidatus Binatia bacterium
ACGATGACGGCTAGCCAAACGCTCGCCCAATCGCTTTCAGCGAGTCCCTCCGTAACCAGCTATCCCACAACGTAATTTTCTCAGCCGCCCTCCTACCACCACGAAATCTCTGACTTATCGGCCTATAATCGATCTTTTCCCCCTAAGATAAAGTGTTGCGTCGACCGGTTGAGCTGGCTCTCAATAGCGGACAAATGGCGGTGCGGTTGAGCCGGCAGCCAAAGGCGGACACGGGCACGACCTCAACCGCGCACCGGCCGAAATGTGGAGGTCGATCCTCTCCGCCATACCGGCGGTGGTGAAGTGGCCGTAAGTGATGTCAATTATGGCCAGAAGTTGCGCTGCACGTGTAACAGGCCACTCCAGACATCTTTATTGGCCGGCGTGTATAATCCTGACGTGCGGCCGGCGCCGCCCGCAAAGTTCATGGGAATTCGGCCGGGATCCATATTCTGGTCGATCTTGGAATACAGGACCTCAAATTCTTGACCGGGTTCCAAATAGTCCGAGTACCAACGGCCCAGACGGCGAAGCCGAAGTCGCATCCCACCAACGCGGTAGTGCCCGTCGGACCCAAACCAGCCGTGGTGCGCACGACACCGTCCGGAGATTTGCACATGATGGCGTTTCCGGCAGAGTCGGGGTCCCAAGCAGTATAGGAGCCGAACACCGATGTGCGCAGCGCCGGCGTCCAGTAGTGTTCGATTGCCGCGGTGATATCCCACGAAGTGGAAAGTTGTATCCCAGAAGTGGGGAATGCCGGATTTCTAGCGAAAACTCCGTCCAGCACCCAACCGGCAGCGACGCTGGTGCCGTTGAAACGATTGAACGCCGTCGTTTGTGAAAAGCCCGTGTAGGCCGATGCGCCCTGGCCAACACCGCCTTCAATCCAGAATTTATCGCCGGGGTTCCACGGCAGATTTAGCACGATGCCGGCACTGGCCGCCCAACCCCATTTGTCGGCGGGAGCAACTTCATTGAGGCCATTGAAGCTGTAGAAATCCGCTCTGACCTGATGCAACGCGGCGGACAACCGTCTCAGGTTTTCTTTGCTGCAGTAGCACCGAATGGCGGCTTGTGTGATGCTGATTTGAAATCATCGGGTACTGCCCAACCCCGAAGCGGGCATCGCCGAGTGGGCAGGCGAGTTTCGCACCGACATCGCGGCGTTCCCATCCGACCAAGACATTGATGCCGTCGTCGATCGCGACCGGCCGCTGGAATTGCCGCCGGGTCCTTCCGTCACCTATCGGGCATTCGTCGATCCATCAGGTGGGCGTCAGCGCGGGGAAAGCGGCGAGTTCGGCGCTTGTCCGCGACGCATCCGGTCAGTCATTTCAGGCCAGCCGCCCTGAGAATGGCGTCGGTGTCGGTCAGCCATACTGCGTCATCCGTCTTGAGGCGCAAGAGAACACGCCGCAAGGCGGCAGCCCCGTCGGGCGTGCCGATTACAAAGGGGTGGATTCCGATGACCAGCGTCGTGGCCTCTCGCGCGGGGTCGGCGCGGGCCTCACTGGCCAACTCCAACACGTAATCTAGCCAGAGAGTCTCGATCTCAGTGGGCGTCTTCATCCGTGCCAGATGCTGGCCCATGTCGACCGTTACGACCGGATAGGGCAGCAGGACCAGCGACCCATCCGGCGTCTTCAAGCGCGAAATGATGTCGGAATCCATCTGGTCGAGGGTGTAGGTTATGCCTTCGGCGGCCATCGCCTGCATCGTGTCGCCATTGGAATAGACGCTCGGACTCGACCAGCCGGTGGGCCTGACGCCGGTCGTGTCGGCGAGTAGGTCCAGCGTCCGGCGGATGTAGGCTTTCTGCTCGGCGGGCCCACGCCCGAGTGGCAGCATGTGGTTCGTGTTGTTCATGCCATGGGCGATGATCGGCGCGTTCGGTTGTGCCGAGCGGAACTCCTTCCACACCGACGGATACTTACCGGGAAATTCGGCGTTCAACACGACGGTGAGCGGAACATCCAATTCCTTGAACAGCCGGCCGACGCGCGCGATGCCCCAATCGATCGCGTATTGACGGAAAGCCTCGTTCACGAGGTCCGGGCTACGGGTCGCAAGGTCCGGGCGGAAGACCGGGCCCTGGCCGAGGCCGAACTCCTCCACGAATAGTGCAAAGCTGACTGCGACCTTTTTGCCAGAAGGCCAGTTGGCGGCATGGACCGGCTCGCGCGCGAACCCGGTGACTCGGTCGGTTCCGTCTTGCGCCAAGGCCGCGAAGGGAAGGTGAACAACGAACAACAATACGGTCCCGGCGACGAAGCCGGGCTCCCGGGCCTTCCGTGTCATGACCTCGACTATGGTGTTCAGATTCACGGAAGGTCCGCCAAGCTCTTAGCACCAGGACCGGGCGTGATCAGCGTCGGCCATTGGTGCGAACCGAACGGCACTTGCGGCGGCAGGGTTACGCTGATCTTGCGCTTGGTGTCTTCGTCGATAATCGCTTGACGCGCGTCGCCGCCCATTAGCTCGTAGTCCATCAGGTGGTAATCGCCGAAGAACGCGGCACCGACGGACCGGTCGGCGATTATGCGGGTCAACGAGTCCAGCATGTCGTCGGGCGTCGTGGTGAACGAGATCGTCTCGATCAAGATCAGCCGGTCGTTGATGGCCTGCGGCCCGAAAAACTGCGCGAGCACACTGAACAGGACGTTATTCTGGCGGGCGACGTAGATCGTGTTGCTGGCCGCATAGGTCTTGTCCCAGTCGGCGCCGAGCATCTGTTTCCAACCGCCGATTACATCCATCCAGTGAGCGACTTGGGTTTGCGCCGCCCAGGCGATGTTCTTCTTCAATAGGGGCGACTGTTTCTTGGCAAATTCCTGCAGGCCTTCCGCCGAGATCGCGTTGTTCTTCAAACACTCGTCCATGAACGCGATATTGTTTTGCAGAATGCTGCGGTTGTTCAGCCGCCAGTCGTCCGGCATGGCGGTCGCATCAAGACTGTCGAGCGCGGATTGCATGCGGTTCCTGTACGCCGCCAGCGAGCCACGCCACGTCAAGTCGTTTGGACTGTTCAAATAGGGAACGACCACTTCGGCCAACGCCATGGTGCTGTGGCCGACGGATTTAAGCAATTGGTAGACGATCGGCACCTGCGGCGCGTCGATCGGCGCCATCCCGGGGCGATAGAGGATGAATCGTCCGCCGGCACCAGAAAACAGGCCGAGGATAAGCGGGTGCTGGGCGAGTATGTTCTTCTTGAACACCTGTCCGGCATCGCCGTAAAGCTCAAACATGGTCGTGTTGAGCTGCAGAATATTCTTGGTTCCGATCTCGGCGGGGCTTACAGTTTGGGTACCGACGATCTCCTTGAAGTAGGACGGCAGGTCGGCCGCGCGCGCAGGCGAGCCTGATGATCCAACGCCGGCAAGCGACGGCAGCAGTGCGCAGAGGCCGCCCATCATGATGGCAACGGTTCTCATGAGTGTCTCCCTGATACGACGATCGCCTGCGGGAATTGGTGTAACGTGCCTTCGCCCCGCTCAGCATTCACGCGAAGTAAACGTACAGATGCCGACGGTGACACCCGCATTAAGCGATTCGGAAAAGCGTTCAATACGCTTTGTAGGTCGCAGTCATCGCCAAAGCTGCATGCAGGACTCGGAGCGAACGAGAAGCCGCAGTTTATCTTGATTATCTTGAGCCCACCATTCTCGACGAACGACCGTCTGATCACAGATACCAGAATGTGCGTCGGTTCGTATGTCCATTCCATCATCTAGTCGGACACACTGCTCCAGTTTTCACCCATGCCTCAACGAGCGCGCCTGCTTTCTTCTGGGTACCAGGAGCGGGCCGGCGGCCAAACCCGGGCGCCCAGGCCCAACCAACCAAAGAGTCGGTCCCGATGTGGTGTACGAGTTCTTCCAGCGAACGGCCGCCGTTGCGCTCGCGATCCTTGATCTGAGCGCAGATCTCACCGAGCGTCTTGCCTTCCCACGCCATTTCACGCGGTGCGAGATGCCATTCTGGGTGGCCCGGCACGCGGCCTGGCTCGAAGTTGGCATGCTGATGGCAGATGGCACAGCGCATGGCCGCGAGGCCAAAACCGTCCGTCCCCCGCTCTACCGGCGGCTGATGGAGCCGGCCGAGTTCGCCCTGGTGCGGGCGGTCGCCGGCTGGATGGCAATTGACGCAGCGTGGATTGGTCAGCACTTTCCCGAGCTCGGTAAACAATGCCGCTGACCGCGCCGCTGTGTCGCCGATCGAGGAAAAGCTCTCTGGAGTCGCGAGGCTATCCAACAGGCCGTCGGAGGCGCCGTACGCGGTCAGCATGCTCGTCAGCAGGGCCAGGACCGCAAAGAGGACCTTGACCTGCATCTCGAATTTCATGTTCGGTCGCCTCCTGGCTTGGTCACCCTCACGCCGGCCACGGCGCGGCACATGGTCAATCACGATGCTCGCGATCGACCTTCGCGACGAGATAGCGTTCTGGGTCGGCTAAAATCACGTCACGCACCGCCTCGTGATATTTGATGTAGCCGGTGCACCTGCACAGATGGCCGTCGAGCGCATCGACAATGGTTTTCTCGAGATCGGGACGCGCTACCGGCTTCTTTGCCAGACGCTCAAGCAGAACCTGTCCCTCGTTCAGGAAGCCGGCGGTGCAATAGCCGCACTGGAAAGCAAAATGGTCGATGAAAGCTTTTTGCAGAACCGAAAGTTCGGCGTTCTTCGCATGGCCTTCGACCGTGCGGATAGCTTTGCCGTTGAAGCTCGCCGCCGAAACAACGCAGGTCGGGCTGGTGTAGCTCGTCCCGTCGGAATTATCGATAATCACCGCGCAACTCAGGCACTGCGCAGCGCCGCAGCCGAACTTGGTGCCGGTCAGCCCGAGGTACTCGCGCAGAAAATCATTCATGGTCAGATCGTCGCGCACTTCCATCGGGCCGTATGCGCGACCATTGATCGTGATGCCCAGTGTATTCACGTGAGCACTCCCTTGAGCATGTGTTGGGTTACCGGCAAGGATTGGAACCGGTGACTCGTGGCATCGAAGATGGCATTCAAAAGTGCGGGAACGACGGGAATCATCACGACTTCCGCCATGCCCTTTGGCGGCTCGTTCGCTAGCGGGGGCAACACCTCGATCTCGAGCCCTCGCAACGGCAGGTCCGACCCGCGCGCGATGAGGTATTGACCAAGATTCCATTGCCCGTTGCCGGGACCGTCCTCATAAGGTGGCAGCGACTCGAGCAATGCATAACCCACGCCCATCGCGAAGCCACCCTGCGATTGCCCAAGTACAATCTCTGGCACCAGCGGCTGACCGCATTCGAGGACACTGTATGCCCTGGTGATGCGCAAGGCGCCGGTGGCGCGCTCGATCTCGACGCGGACAAGCGTGCCGCATAGCGACGTGTAGGTGGTTCCGAACCGGTTGAACTCGGTGGGTGGATATTTGACGCTGGTACGATCGAGGCGTACGAATTTTCCGGCGCCCTTGCGCACGGCCAACGCATCGATATCGGCCATCCACGGCTGCCTGTCGACCACGAAGGTCGCTTGCGACCACGCCCAGCGGGAAAAGCTGTGCGCCATCGCCGCGGTCACACCATTGCGCGCATGCGCCTTTGCTGCGACTGCCGGCAATGCCAGTGGTGTTAACCCCGGCATGACCAGGTGCCCGTCTTTCCAGCGCGCCGCCTCCCATTCGCTCGCTCTTGGATCGCTTGGTGCGATGCGCCACAGCTCGAGCGCCGCCGGCCACAATCCGAAGCGGAACACGACGCGGGCGGCCTCGGCCGCAGCATGCGTCCCGACGTGGGCGCCTATTGAGGCACTCGTGGGCGAACTGATCGCGGGCACCCAGCGTGGATTTCGTAGTGCGGCGTTCTGTGTCGCTTGGTCCATCGTGTAAGAGTCGCCCGAGGTCACGAGCGCGAGCGCCCCGAAAGTGTCGACTTGCGCGACCGCCACTTCGTCGGCCATGCCCCCCAAGTGGGCCGCCACCCGGTTGGCAAGCGCCGTCCCGATGCCGTTGCCCATCTCGACGTGATCGCAATGGATGGCAATCCGGCCATTCCGATCAATTTCCACGGTCGCCAGCGAACAGTCCGCTCCGCTGCCGTAATCCTTGGTGGCGCAAGCCACGCCCGTGCCGACGACAATCCCCGCTTGCTGTCCGCGTCCTTTCTCTTCGGCACGCTGCTGCCAAATCGGATGTTTCTCTAGCTTGTCGAGAATCTCCGGTGTGCGGACCACGACGTTATAGGTGTTTCCCGCCATGGTCCGGCCGCCGGTCTTGAGCGCGTTGCGTCGCCGAAACTCGATCGGGTCGAGCGGCAACGCCGAGGCCATTTCATCGATCAACACTTCCAGCGCCGTCATCGTCTGCAGCGTCCCATAGCCTCGCATCGACCCTGCGGTCACGCCGCGCGAATGGAGTGCGACCGTGGTGACATCAACTTTCGGAATATCGTAGATACCGATCGAAGCATTGGCGGAAACAGTCGCCACGCTGGCTGAATAATTGGCAAGGCCGCCGCCATCCAATACGTGGTCAGCGGCGAATGCGAGAATCTTGCCTGTCGCTCGATCAACCCCGATCCGCGTATGTATCTTGAATGCGTGCCGCTTTATTCCAGCTTGAAACTGCTGATAGCGATCGTGGGCGAGCCGGACCGGGCGACCGGGAAGGAACATTGCCGCAAGTGCGACGTAGAGCGGGAAGGGTGTATGGTCGCGTCCGCCGAATCCGCCACCGACATAGGCGAAATGAGCGTTGATGTGCGCCGGCTTGAAGTTGGCACGGGCTTTGCCCAGAAGAAACGCGACCGAATCCGCGGCCTCGTACGGCGACTGCACGCCGAGCACGAGCTCGAGGTTTTTTCGATCCGCGTCGAACCAGGCGAGACCGCATTCCGGCTCGAGAAACATTGGGTCGACAGATTGGGTCTCGAATTCGCGGTCCAGCACCAGAAGGGCCGGATTGCTTGCCGCGAGTTCCGCGCGGATCTGCTCGCCGTAAGCTGCGCCTTTAGCATAGGCGCGCCCCGTCGGTATGGGGAGCCGCGCCCATATTGGGCGCTCCGTGTTCTGGAAATGGCCCGGACTGACCCAGCCTTCCTTGACCGGCGAGTAAACATCGGGAGCGTCAGGTGTCGGGCCGGCCACACGCGTAAAACGAAAGGCGCCGTAGTTAGGCATCACGACGGGACCAGTTTCTTCACCGAACTTCACGAAAGGTCCATCGCGCAGCGCGAGCCGCGCCTGATCGAAGGCGTCGAACTGCTCGAAGATCAACAGAGCTACGGGCTGGCCGAGATACAGCGGCGTCTTGCCGACCGGGCAGAACAAGTCGCCGGTGTAGAATTCGGGAACGCGGGTGCCGATTCGTGTGAGATCGGTCGCGGTAACGACCACCGACGGCTTTAACGCGCTGTTCAAGCGCGCGAAGTCGATACCGCCGTAGACGTGCGTGGCGTCTGCGGCGCGGATGAGCATGGCGTGCGAAGTATCCGCCGGCCAGCCCGGGAGATCGGCGGCACGAAAATCGGACGCGTACAACTTGGCCCCTGTGACCTTGGCCACGCCGTCAATGCGACCGACGCCAGCGGCAGCCGGGTTCCAATGTTGTCGTCCCGGTAGCGTCTCGCGCGCTACGAACCCGGGTTCCTCAGCTGATGACAAACGCGACAGGCTAAGCGCAATACCACTTGCCGTGACCCACTTGACGAACTCACGTCGCGAAGGCCGCATGTTGTCACCTACTGGTCAGCGCTGGTATGAGCGCGTGGTACGAGCTTATCTGTTCGCCCTCGACACCCTCCGCTCTGGCGCAAGGACGCAACCGACCTTGTCGAGAACGTAGGCTCTGATCATTCTGTAGGGCTATGAGTTCGAGAATGTTTCAGGTTAGTTTCATTTGCAAGGTTTAAATCAGATCACCGAGGATACGTTCGTTTCAAATGGGCTTTGTGATGACCAACCCGACGACACAAAACTGCTCCCCTTCGCGATCGGACCAGAAAAGGATCGAATTCTTCCCACGTCGCGCCGATCACCTCACAGGTGCGCGCAGCGGTCAAATCGTGAATTCGATCGAGAGAAGTTATCTTGAGGCGCAGACTAAGCGCCTTCGACCCGAAGCGGCGGGTCCTTCGACACTTAATCTAAGCTTGGCTTTCTGGGTGGCTCTGGATCGAAGACTTGTTGTCGGAAAACCGAACAGCTCATGAGCGTCATAGAAATGCGCCAACTGACAGAACAACAGCCGTAGGGCCTGTGATCGTGCACTGCAGAATTTCTGTGAAAAGGTGAGAAGTTGTTACCGTATGGTATGCGGCGGCTGGCACTCCTTCAGGGTGCCACCTTTGCACCTTCACACGGGTCAAGGTGGCAAGGTAGGACTCGAATGGCGCGCGAGCGCGTGTGAGCTTTTTACCTTGATAGCGAACTGCCTGCGGGCGCACGTTCTCGATTAGGTACGTTGGAACGGTGCCCAAGAGCCCGCCTGGGTCAAATACACCAAGGCACTTCAGGACGCGGCAACCACGATGAAGACCGCTCGTGAGGGCATCGATCCTGATGCGGTCAGCAAGATGAGCCCGCAGGACCGCTTTGCGTTCGTGAGCAAGATGCGCGAGCAGGGGCAGAAGCAGTTCGAGACCGTGCAGACGGCAGCGAAGGAACTTCTTGCCACGCTCAACGACACGCAGAAGGACAAAGCGCAGGAGACCCTCCCGGGTCTCGCGTTCGGCGGTCCCGGCCCGATGCGCGGGGCGTTCATGGGCGGCCCATGGCAGCGGCACTAGTGCCCGGAGCGTTTCACGGCGTCCGGTGATCGCAAGCGCCACTTTCACGCCCTCTGGACGCTTCCAGCGTCCAGAGGGCGATCTCGTGTCCAATAGCGCGTTAGCGGCTCAAATTGCTCGCAGCCTTGCCTCAATTTGAGAGCAGAAGTGGAACCCGGTAAGCGTAGGCAAACCTGTGTGAATCCGATTGGCGCCGCGGAGGACGGTCACTTTGCAGTCGGCCACACCGAATTCTGGAGTAAACCTCCCACGCGCGACGCCAGCAGCTACCGCCAAGGCGTCTGACATCGCATCCGCATCGATTCCCAATACGCTCGCGGCGCTGCATGTAGACCCCGAGACAGGGCTCACGCGCGCGGAGGCGGACACCCGTCGAAAGGAGCACGGCTACAATGAAGTGGCCGTGCAAAAGGGGCACCCGGTCCTCATATTTCTCGTGAAATTCTGGGGCCTGTCGGCGTGGATGCTCGAACTAATCATGGTCTTGTCGCTAGTTCTCCGAAAATATTCTGACTTCGCAGTGGTAAGTGCGCTCTTGGTCGTCAATGCCGTGTTGCGTTTTGCGCAGGAGCGCCGCGCCGCCGGCGTCGTAGAGACGTTGCGGCGACGATTGCAGGTCAGCGCGCGCGTGCGACGCGATTCGAGCTGGCAGGTCGTTCCCGCTCGGGAACTGGTGCCCGGCGATATCGTCCGCGTGCGCCCAGGCGACATCATCCCGGCGGACGTGAAACTCCTCACCGGAGCGTTGGGCGTTGACCAATCGGCTCTCACCGGGGAGTCCAAGGACGCGGAAAAAGCGCCGGGCGACGTGCTCTCGTCGGGGTCCATCGTCCGCCGGGGCGAAGGCAATAGCGTGGTCATGCTGACCGGGGCGAAGACCTATTTCGGCCGCACCACGGAACTCGTGCAGCAGGCGCGGCCAAAACTTCATATCGAAGCGGTGGTGGCCAAGGTGGTCCGCTGGCTGTTCGTTATCGTCGGCGCACTGCTGGGCGTGGTGGTCGTGATGTCGTTGATCCGCGGCGCGCCGCTCATCGAGATGGTCCCGCTTATGCTTGTCCTGTTGATGAGCGCGGTGCCGGTCGCCCTCCCGGTCATGTTCACGGTCAGCATGGCCGTCGGGTCGAAGGAGCTGGCGAAGCGCGGCGTGCTGGTCACGCGCCTCAGCGCGGCCGAGGATGCCGCGACGATGGACGTGCTCTGCGTGGACAAGACCGGCACGATCACAATGAACCAGTTGGCCGTCACCGGCGTGATCCCGCTGGAACGCGCGACGGAATCCGATGTGCTGTTTGCCGGCGCACTCGCGTCACAAGAGGCCAACCAGGATCCGATTGATCTGGCATTCCTTGCCGCCGCAAAAGACCGGCACGTCTTCGATCGCGTGCCTGCGCTCATGCCGGTTTCGTTCGCGCCGTTTGATGCGAAAGGCAGGCGGACGGAAGCCGTGGTCGAACAGAATGGGCAGCGGCTGCGCGTGATGAAAGGTGCTGTGCGGACCATCGCTCAGGCCTGTGGCCTCCAGTCTCCTGCGATCAAGGCGCTTGAGGACCGGGTCGCCGAGGCTGCGCTCAAAGGATACCGGACGCTGGCCGTGGCCCGCGGCCCCGAGAACGGCGCTCCCGCACTGGTTGGACTGGTGATGCTGTACGATCCGCCGCGACCGGATGCCAAGCAACTTATCGCGTCACTCCGCGGCCTCGGCGTTGCAGTGAAGATGCTTACCGGCGACGCGCTGGCGGTTGCGAGCGAAATTGCGCGCGGAGTCGGATTGCCCACCATCCGGCGCGTGGCGGACCTGAAGGCTGCAGGCGCTCAGGCCGGCAATGAAGCGATCGACCTGCTGGCGGGGGCCGATGGCTTCGCCGAAGTGTACCCGGAGGACAAATACATCGTGGTGCAGCACCTGCAGGCTGCGGGGCACGTGACCGGCATGACAGGCGACGGCCTCAACGATGCGCCCGCGCTGCGCCAGGCCGAAGTGGGCATCGCGGTCAGCACCGCGACCGACGTTGCCAAAGGCGCCGCAAGCGTCGTCCTGACCGACCCGGGGCTCACGAATATCGTGGCGCTGGTCGAGCAAGGCCGAACCATTTATCAGCGCATTCTGACCTGGATCATCAACAAGATCAGTCGCACGATCCTGAAGGCTAGCTTCGTGGCAATCGCCTTCGTTGTCACCGGCAAGTTCGTCGTCTCCGCCTTCGCGATGCTGCTTCTCGTCTTCATGACCGACTTCGCGAAGATCGCCATTGCCACCGACTACGTCCAACCGTCCAAGAGACCGGAGACGTGGAACATCGGGGGCTTCATCATGGTATCGGCGGTGCTGGGCGTCGCGATGGTCGCCGAAGCGCTTCTCCTCCTATACATCGCCTGGTCACGTTTCGGGTTGGCGACGAACGATAATGCCCTCTACACCTTCAGCTTCCAGACACTGCTCTACTTCGCGGTATTCTCCATCGTGTCCGCGCGAGAGCGGCGGTGGTTCTGGACGACGATGCCGAGCAAGACCCTGATGGCGGCTCTCACGCTGGACGCGCTCGTGGGCACCATCCTGACATTCGTAGCTCTCCCCGGCCTCATGCCATTGCTGTGGTGGCAGACTCTCATAATCTTAGGCTATGCGATGGTCGCATGCCTTGTCGTGAACGACGCCATAAAGGTCGCCATGATCAAGTGGCGCGTTCCTTTGGCGGTAGCTTAGAAAGCGCCTATTCCCAGGTGCAACGCGAAAGGATGAAGATGAAAATCAATTCAAAAAAAGTTTTGCGTGCGGGAAGGAGAAACGGTCTTTCGTCATTTTGAACCTGTCCTACTCAAAACTCCGAAAGCCAAAGAAATCCTGGAGTTTCTCCGGCATTCACGGGACAGGCCTCGCAGTTCAATCTGTAGGCTTCGAATAAGGAAAAGATGAACCAAAGGTTCACATCTACCGCTGCACGGTGCGCCCGT
>DASVHW010000383.1 GCA_036382395.1 Candidatus Binatia bacterium
GCCTCGGGTCGGGTGCGCAGCCGCGGCTACTCCGAGTTTCGCCAGTATTACCCGCGCCCGGGCTGGGTCGAGCATGATGCGGAAGAGATCTGGCGCGTGACGCAGCGGGTGATCGGCATCACGCTGCGAGCGGCGCGTCTGAAACCCAAGGACGTGACGGCAATTGGCATCACCAACCAGCGTGAGACAACGGTACTGTGGGACCGGCGCACGGGGAAGCCGGTGCATCGCGCCATCGTCTGGCAGGATCGGCGTACGGCCCCAAACTGTGAGGCACTGAAGGCGGAGGGTGCGGAGTCGACCATCCAGGCGAAGACCGGTTTGGTCATCGATCCCTACTTCTCTGGCACCAAGCTCCAATGGTTGTTCGATCACGTGAAAGGGGCACGGAACCGGGCTCAACGCCTGGCCTTCGGCACCATCGATAGCTGGCTCATTTGGAAGCTGACGGGCGGCCAGGTACACGTTACCGACTTTACCAATGCATCGCGCACGTTGCTGTTCAATATCCACGAACGGAAATGGGACGAGGAGTTGCTGCGGCTGCTCAACGTGCCGGCGGAGGTGTTGCCCCAGGTCACTTCATCCGCCGGCATTGCCGGCACCACAGCCGCGCGCGTGTTCGGCGCGGAAGTCCCGATCGCCGGGATCGCAGGAGACCAGCAAGCCGCGCTGTTCGGGCAAGCTTGCTTCCGGCCGGGAATGGTCAAGAACACCTACGGCACCGGTTGCTTCTTGCTCATGTACACCGGCGAGCACGCCGTCACTTCGCACCGCGGGCTGCTCACCACCATGGCCTGCGCGCCCGACGGACAACCCGCGTATGCCGTCGAAGGATCGGTCTTCATCGCCGGGGCTGCGGTGCAATGGCTGCGCGACGGTCTGGGTATGATCAAGCAGGCCAGGGAGTCCGAAGTCCTGGCCCGCCGGGTTGATTCCACCCTGGGAGTCTATCTGGTGCCCGCTTTCGTCGGACTCGGTGCGCCGTATTGGGACGCCGCCGCGCGCGGCGCACTCGTCGGCCTGACGCGCGGCGTGACCCGCGAGCATATCGCCCGCGCCACGCTCGAGTCGCTGGCGTACCAGACTCGCGACGTGGTGGACACCATGGTCGCCGAATCGGGCCGAGCGCTCACCGGGCTGCGGGTCGATGGCGGCGCCGCCGCCAACAATTTGCTGATGCAATTCCAGGCGGACATCCTCGGCACCACGGTGGATCGTCCAAAGGTCGTTGAAACGACCGCCCTGGGGGCCGCCTTGCTCGCCGGCCTGGGTGTGGGACTGTGGAAGTCCGAACGCGAGCTCGAAGGCGTGCGCAAGCCGGATCGGGTTTTCCGGCCTCGGATGGCTCCGGAGAAGCGTGAGGCGCTCTATCAGGGCTGGCGCCGCGCCGTGGCCGCCGTGCGATCGTTGGGATCGTGAGGCGTGATGCGTGATGCGTGATGCGTGAAGGATTCGGACCATCGGTGGAAATCCGATCACGGGTCACGGATCACGCATCACAATCGTCGTTACGACTTCCTTGCGGCTGCGGAAGTCGGATGCTATAAAAACGTCCTTTGAAAGAGGCATAATCTGATGAGAGAGGCTATCCATCCCAAATATGAGGCGGCGCGGATCGTGTGCGCCTGCGGAAGCATCATTGAAACGCGCTCGACGGTGCCGACGATCCATGTCGAAATCTGCTCGAGCTGCCATCCGTTTTTCACCGGCAAGCAAAAGCTGATGGACACCGCGGGACGCGTCGAACGGTTCAAGCGCAAGTACGGTATGCAGGAGTAGTGGTCGCAACCCACGTTCTCTCCGGATGTGGAAATGAAAAGGGCGAGGGAGGCGACCTCCCACGCCCTTTTTTTTGACAACTAGTCGTCATGTTGCAGAAACTCGAAGAAGTTGAGCAACGGTACGTCGACCTCGAGCGCTTGCTGGTCGATCCCGCCGTCATCGGCAACCGCAAGGAGTACGCTCGTCTCGGCAAGGAACGCGCCGACATCGAGGAGATCGTGCAGCGCTACCGGGAATGGAAAAAACTCCTGGCCGAAATCGACGGCCACAAGTCGCTCTTGGAGGAAGCCGACCCGGAGATGCGCGAGCTGGTCAAGGCGGAGCTGCCGGGATTACGCGACCGGATGGAAGCGCTCGAACGGGAGATGAGACGCCTGCTGGTGCCGCACGATCCGAACGACGAGCGCAACGTCATCCTCGAAATCCGTGCCGGCACCGGCGGTGAGGAGGCCAGTCTGTTTGCCGCCGAGCTGTTCCGGATGTACAGCCGCTATGCCGAGGAACAGCGATGGCGCCTCGAACTGATGAGCGCCAATCCCACGGGGCTTGGGGGCTTCAAGGAAGTCATCGCCTTGATCGAAGGCCGCGGCGTGTACAGCCGGCTGAAATTCGAGGGCGGCGTGCATCGTGTTCAGCGCGTCCCCGAGACCGAAGGTTCGGGAAGAATCCACACGTCGACTGTCACCGTGGCGGTGCTGCCCGAAGCCGACGAAGTCGATGTGCACATCGATGAGAGCAAGGACCTGCGCATCGATGTCTATCGGTCGTCGGGACCCGGCGGCCAGAGCGTCAACACCACCGATTCGGCCGTCCGCATCACCCACTTGCCAACCGGCCTCGTGGTCTCCTGCCAAGACGAGAAGTCGCAGCACAAGAACAAGTCGAAAGGGATGAAGATCCTACGTGCCCGGCTGCTCGAACGCGCCCAGGCTGAGCAGCAGGCGGAGGTCGCACAGAACCGGCGCAGCATGGTGGGTACCGGGGAGCGGTCGGAACGCATCCGCACCTACAACTTTCCGCAAGGGCGGGTGACGGATCACCGCATCAACCTGACCCTGTACTCTCTCGATCGCGTGATCGAGGGCGAACTCCAGCCGCTGCTCGACGCCCTGATGACGTACCACCAGACTGAGGCCCTGAAGGCCGCAAGTTGATGAACACCGCCGCACAGACCGACACGCCGGCCGACACCGCCGCCAAACTGGTCGAGTCCACATCCGCCCGCCTCGCGGATGCGGGGATCGAAACGGCTCGTCTCAACGCCGAGGTCCTGTTGGCGCACGCCTGCAACATCGATCGAAGCGCCCTCTACGCCGGCTGGCACCGCCGCGTGCCGGCCGAGTGCCGCGCCCGCTTCGAAACGATGCTGACTCGCCGACTGGCCCGCGAGCCCTTGCAGTACATCGTGGGCAGCCAAGAATTCTGGTCTCTGGATTTCCTGGTGACGCACGCTGTCCTCATCCCCCGGCCAGAAACCGAGCTGCTGGTCGAACTCGCACTGCGCCTTCCCCGTGCAGGGGTCCAGCATGGTCGGGAGAGGGCGCAGCATGCTGCGCCGCTACTCTGTGATTTGGGCACCGGTAGTGGCTGCATCGCCGTTGCGCTGGCGCGAGAACTGCCGCGAGCGGAGATCTGGGCGGTGGACCTTTCGGCAGCAGCACTCGCCGTGGCAGCGGCGAATGCCCAGCGGCACGCCGTGGCGGACCGCATCCACTTCGCCGAGAGCGATCTCTTGGTCGCGGTCGGCGACCTGCGCTTCGACGCGATCCTCTCGAACCCGCCGTACGTGTGTTCCGATGAGCTGCAGGATTCGCAGCCCGAGCTCGGGTGGGAACCCTGCCTGGCTCTGGACGGTGGCGCCGCCGGCCTCGACGTGATCAAGCGCGTGGTGACGGAATCGCACCCGCGTCTGAAAGACAGCGGCTGGTTGATCATGGAGATCGGTGCTGATCAGGGCAGCGCCGTGGAACGTCTGGCGCACGCAGCAGGCTTCGGCCCGGTATCCATCCAACCGGATTACGCCGGGCTTCCCCGCGCTCTGGTCGCACGGCGATAGACCATGGACAAGATCGTCATTCGCGGTGGGCGGCGCCTGAAGGGCGAGGTGGCAGTCGAGGGTGCGAAGAATGCCGCCCTCCCGATACTGCTGGCTTCCCTGCTGACGGCGGAGCGCTGCACCTTCCACAACGTGCCGCGCGTCGTCGATGTGCGTACCACGTTGAGACTGCTGGCGGACCTCGGGGCTCGAGTCGAAGAGGAGGCGGGCAGCGTCAGCGTGCACGCCGAGCGCCTCGCGAGACTCGAGGCGCAGTACGATTTGGTCAAGACCATGCGCGCCTCTTTTCTGGCACTCGGACCGTTGCTGGCACGTTTCGGGCGGGCACGGGTGTCGACCCCAGGCGGCTGCGCCATCGGCAGCCGGCCGGTGGATCTCCACCTCGAAGGCTTGCAGAAAATGGGCGCGCGGGCACGCATCGTCCACGGCTATGTCGAAGCCGAGGCCGAGAAACTGCACGGCGCGCGGATCTACCTCGACGTACCGTCGGTCGGCGCAACAGAGCACTTGATGATGGTGGCTTCCTTGGCGGAGGGCACCAGCACCATTGAAAACGCCGCGTGCGAACCGGAGGTGGTCGATCTGGCGCGCGCCTTGACGGCGATGGGCGCCCGCATCACCGGCGCCGGCGAGGACACCATCACCATCGACGGCGTGCCGTCCCTGAAGGGGTTGGACTTCACGATCATTCCTGACCGCATTGAAGCGGGCACCTTCATGATCGCCGCGGCGCTCACCGGCGGAGACGTCCTCGTGCGCGGGGCCCGCGCCGAGCACATGCATGCCGTCATCCTCAAGCTGCGCGAGGCAGGGGCGGACATACAGGAAGACCGGGAGGGCATCCGCGTGATCGGCAACGGCCGGTTGAGCAGTGTCGACGTCAAGACCATGCCGTACCCGGGTTTCCCCACTGACCTGCAGGCGCAAATGATGGCCGCCATGGCGCTGGCGGACGGCCGCAGTGTCATCTCGGAAACGATCTTCGAAAATCGTTTCATGCACGCCTTGGAACTCAACCGCATGGGTGCGGATATCAAGGTGGAAGGCAGCAGCGCCATGGTGCGGGGTGTGACGGCGCTCAGCGGTGCGCCGGTCATGGCCACCGACTTGCGCGCCAGCGTGTGTTTGGTGTTGGCTGGGTTGGCAGCCGAAGGGGTGACCGAGGTGTCTCGCGTCTATCACCTCGACCGCGGCTATGCGCGTATCGAAGACAGGCTGTCCGCCTTGGGCGCCGACATACGTCGGGTGAAGGGACGGTGAGGCTCGGATGCCAGTGCGTGTACTTTCCACCAACGAACCGGATTTCGCGCGCCACTTTGCCGCGATTCACCAACGCGGGGCACGGGCGACGGCGGCGATCGAGACGCAGGCGCGGAACATTGTCGAGGCCGTCCGCCGGGGCGGCGACCGCGCTCTCATCGCGTGCACGCGGCGGTACGACCGGGTCACGCTGCGACCGGCGCAGCTGCAGGTCAGTGCCGCCGAAATAGGTGAAGCGGTCCGGGCGACGCCTCCTGATGCGTTGCGCGCATTGCGGCTGGCGGCCCGGCGGATCACGGCGTTTCACCGCCGCCAGCTGACGACATCGTGGAGCTATCGGGACCCGGTGGGCCTGCAGCTCGGACAGCGGATCGTGGCCCTCGACCGGGTTGGACTGTACGTGCCTGGCGGCCACGCCGCGTATCCATCTTCCGTCCTGATGAACGCCATTCCGGCCCGCGTCGCCGGTGTCCGGGAGGTGATCATGGTCTCCCCTCCGGGCTCCGACGGCACCAACGCCGCCGTACTCGCGGCGGCAGCAATCGCTGGCGTCAACGCCGTCTTTCGCATCGGCGGTGCCCAAGCGGTTGCGGCATTGGCGTACGGGACCGCCAGCGTTCCACGTGTCGACAAGATCGTCGGACCGGGGAATGCCTGGGTGCAGGCGGCCAAGAAGATCGTCTATGGCGTGGTGGACATCGACATGATCGCCGGGCCGAGCGAGGTGGTTGTGATCGCGGACCAGGCGGCGCCACCCGCGTACGTCGCCGCCGATCTCCTGGCACAGGCCGAACATGGCAGCGGCGACGAATGCGCTGTCCTCCTCACGCCGTCGCGCCGGCTGGCGCTGGCGGTGCAAACCGAGATCGAAAACCAGCTCCGGACCTTGCCGCGGCGGCAGGACATCGCGCGCGTCCTTCGCCGCCGTGGAGCCTTGGTTGTCGTGCGGAACCTCGCGGAAGCGGTTACGCTCGCCAACGAGATCGCGCCGGAACACCTGGAACTGATCGTCAGCAATGCGCAACGCTGGGCGGGGCAGATCCGCAACGCCGGGGCGTTATTCCTCGGGCCGTATTCACCTGCGGCGCTGGGGGATTACGTCGCCGGGCCGAATCACGTTTTGCCGACTGGGGGAAGTGCACGTTTCTTCTCACCATTAGGCGTGTATGATTTCGTCAAACGCACCAGCGTCGTTGCGGCGACGCGTGTGGGACTCCAGCGGCTGGCGCCTACGATCGCTCGCCTGGCCGCGCTGGAGGGTTACGAAGCGCACGCAGCTGCAGTCCAACTCCGGTTCGCGACTGGGAGCAGCCGTAGTCGGAAGTCGCGGAGGGAGGGAGGACCGAATGGCAACAGTCAGAGCACGTGCGGTACGGAAGCCGCGGGCACCAGGCAAGGGACGGCAAGCCACGGTGACACGCAGGACGAAGGAGACCGACATCACCGTTGAGTTGAACCTCGACGGCCGCGGTCGTATCGAGCTGGATACCGGCATCCCGTTTCTCAATCACATGCTGGAGATCTTTGCGCGGCACGGCTTCTTCGATCTCAGCGTCCGGGCGCGTGGGGATCTCGATGTCGACCAGCACCACACCGTCGAGGACGTGGGGTTGGCACTTGGCCAAGCCTGGCGTGAGGCGTTGGGAGCCAAGGCCGGCATCCGGCGCTTCGGTGACGCCACCTGTCCACTCGATGAGGCCTTGGTCAGCACCGTGGTCGATCTGAGCGGCCGTCCGTTCTTAGCCTATAACCTGCGGATCAAACAGGCGCGGGTCGGCGACTTCGACACCGAACTAGTGCACGACTTCATGGCGGCGTTTACCAATGCGGTCGGCATGAACCTCCACCTCAATCAGATCCAGGGGCGCAACCCGCACCACATCATCGAAGCCGGCTTCAAGGCACTGGCGCGCGCCCTCGACCAAGCGACGCAGATCGACCCGCGCGTCCAAGGCGTGCTGTC
>DASVHW010000384.1 GCA_036382395.1 Candidatus Binatia bacterium
TGAGTGCGGATAGCCGACAGCTGAAGTTATGAAACTACACAACACACTCACCGGCCGCCTCGAAGAGTTCGTGCCGCTGGTTCCCGGGAAAGTCGGCATGTACGTCTGCGGCGTCACCGTATACGACCGCTCCCACATCGGGCACGCGCGCGCGCTGGTGACCTTCGACGTGCTGTTCCGCCATCTGCGCGCGCTGGGTTACGACGTAACCTTCGTGCGCAATCTGACCGACGTGGATGACAAGATCATCGCCCGCGCGCAGAAAGCCGGCATCTCGCCGGTGGCGTTGGCGGAAGCGAACATCCGTGCCTTCGGTGAGGACGTCAAGGTGCTGGGCTGTTTGCCGCCGACGCTCGAGCCGCGTGCCACCGAGCACGTCGCGGAGATGATCGAATTGATCCAGGAGCTGGAGCGCAAAGGCCTGGCCTACCCGGCCGACGGCGACGTCTACTACGCCGTCGACAAGTTCCCGGAGTACGGCAAGCTGGCGAAGCGGCGCCTCGATGACATGCTGGCCGGCGCCCGCGTGGAAGTGGACCCGCGCAAGCACCACCCGATGGATTTCGCCTTATGGAAGGCGAGCAAGCCCGGAGAGCCGTGGTGGGACAGCCCCTGGGGGACAGGACGGCCGGGCTGGCACATCGAATGTTCGGTGATGAGCACCAAGTACCTGGGACAGCCATTCGACATCCACGGCGGCGGAACCGACCTGATCTTTCCGCATCACGAGAACGAAATCGCGCAATCCGAAGGCGCCAAGGGTTGCGTCTTTGCACGCTACTGGGTGCACAACGGCATGGTCACCATGGAGCAGGAGAAGATGTCGAAGTCGCTCGGCAACTTCCTGACCGTGCAGGAAGCGGCGAGCCAGGTTGGCGGGGAGGCCGTGCGCCTGTTCGTCATCGGCACCCACTACCGCAGCCCTCTGGACTTCTCACCGCAACGCCTCGAAGAATCCGCACGCGCGCTGGCACGGCTGTACGAAACCCTGGCGCGGGCCGACGAGGCCATTCCCAACTGGAGGGAGGCCGAGGTTGACACTGCCGTCGCCGGCGAATTTCGCGCGGCGATGGATGATGATTTGAACACGGCGCGCGCCCTTGGCGTGGTGTTTGAGACCGTGCGTACCATCAATCGGCTGCTGGACGAGAACCAGCTGACGGCGGCGGCACCGTTGCGCTGTGCGGTGGCGCAGATTGCGACCGTGCTGGGCATCGGCGACCGTGATCCGCGCACTGTCCTTGAAGGTGGCAAGCGCGCACATCTTGCCGGGGCGGCACTCGACACCGCCGAGATCGAACGGCTCATCGCGGCGCGGAACGCCGCGCGCACAGCCCGTGACTTCAAGCAAGCCGACGCTATCCGCACCGAGTTGAAAGCCAAAGGGATCGTGCTGGAAGACACGTCCGCCGGCACGGTGTGGAAGGTGGAGAGATAGCAGCAACGAAAAGCGGAAAGCCAAACTTCTGACTTTCCGCTTTCGACGCTGGCCTCCGCCGCGAGTATCGGCTCCCCTCAGCGGGAGCCGTCAGCACAGGTTGAACTCCGACGAACGGCTACGGACAGGTCACCGTGCCCCCTGGTCCGAACGGCGCCACGAGTGGACTCGGCCGTTCATCCGTGGGTTCGAGGCTGCAGTCGGTACACTCCACGTTCGCCCAGCTGGGGCTGCCCGCCAGCATGTCATTGATCCAGTCGACCGGAGCTGGGACGCTGCCGGTGGTATCCGTATAGATCTTGTCGAATCCCCACACCGTGTGTCGCGTGCCGGCGCCGATGTAGTAGCGGTAGTTGGACACCGGCTTCTTCTTGGTGATGGTGTCAGCCGCCGTACCCTGCACCAAGGCATGCATCTGCCTGTGCCACTCACAGCTGCTGTGCCACCAGTTCAAGATGTCGGCATCCGAGTTGGCCATCGTATTATAAAACTGGGTCTGGACGTTGTCCCAAGCCGCCGTGTACTGCGCGAAGTTGGCGCGGGGGTAGAAGTTCGCCGCCGCCGTCGCCAGGCTCGAAATCGACAGCTTGCTGAGCGGCTTGTTGAACCCGGGGATCCACTTGGGCAGGGTTGCCTGGACGCCCCACTGGCCGAGGTCGTTGATCTGGAACTCCGGGGTGATCACCCCGTTCCCCGCGTCATCTAAGACGCGGAACGTGGATGCTTGGTAGACGTTCTGTTGAAGATAGAGGGAGTTCAGCAATGCGCCGTAGCCGCCGGCACTGGATCCGGCAACGAAGACCACGTCCGGGTTGA
The DNA here is from genome assembly GCA_036382395.1 of Candidatus Binatia bacterium. NCBI lineage: Bacteria > Candidatus Binatota > Binatia (SeqCode) > Binatia bacterium. Next base: position 2,255 of record DASVHW010000384.1, read on the forward strand.
CGAAGTGCTCGCGGGTCCATTTTTCCACTACTTGGGCGTTGACGAATCCTTTGTGTTGGATGGTGACCGTGTTCGGCGGTGTGGACCCATCGTCGTACACGACGGTCGCGTCTCCCCAGTGCACGTCGGCGGTGCAGTAGGGGATGAAGACCATGTTCCAATCGGTGAACGGGTTGGCCGGATTCGTGAAGTCGGCAAACCCTGTAGTCGCGTTTGCAGGGTTGTCTTGCGATCCGGTGTTCTTGGTGTACGTGAATGCTTGCAGCGTGCCGCAGGTCAAGTAATCCCAGCAGGCGCCACCGCCGTAGTAGTAGACGAGCAACTTATTCACCGTGCCCCGTTTGACGAAGTACACGTACGGCGTGCCGTCGGAGCATACGGGGTTCAGCGTTTTCGTGTTGTACACCGTCGTCGGCGGCGTGATCATCGTCCAAGTGCTGGCGACGGTGGGCGACACGGTGGTATCGGTCAGGGCGGTCTTGTCGAGGGTGCTGAGCTTGGTCGCAATCGCGGACGCGGTGGTCGTCGTCGAGCAATCCGCCTTGGTCCACGCCGCGTCGAAAATCGTCCCAGCGTGGGTTTGCTTCCCGTCGCGCTTGGTACCGCCGGGGTCACCCTTGAGCGCCTTGACGAAAGCGCTCTCGGCCTGCAGCAGCTGGTGGCAGTCGGTACCGGCCGCCTTGATGAGCTTGGACCGGCACAGCCCATCCGCCTTGCTGCTGCCGGTGCCGATGGTGGAGGCGACGTCGCTCACCGCCGCCGTGACAGCGGTGTTCATGTCACCGCTAGAGACAGTTGTCTCGCTGCAGTCCACACCTTTGGCGGTGGCGGCAACCTCGGCAGCGGTCCAGGCGTTGCCGAGTTTCGCCGCGGCGGTTGCAAGAGCGGCATCGCGTGTGGCGTTGCTGGGATCTTTTGAGGGATCCTTCTCCCACTTGCCCCAGGCGATGAACTCCTGCTGGCAGGCGATCGCGGCAGCTTTCAGCTTCTGGCCGACGCAGGTGTTGGTGGGATAGGCGCCGTACGCCGGCGCCGACAGCCCGACGGTTGCGGCCAGGACCGGCAGCCAAAGGTTTCTCGGGAATTGTCTAATTGACATTGGGGTCCCCCCTCACCACCGTGGTGTAGTATGCCAAGACGACTCGGTCAATCGAAATCATCTTATGGGCTTCAGGCTAGCGGAGCGCTCTCCAGCGCGAGGGCTTGCATAGGAACGGGCGTGATCATTGAGTAGTGTCTCCCGGGGCCTTGGCGCGCAGCTTGTAGCTTGGCGCCGAAGTCACTATCTTCAGCACGATGCGCCCGTAGCTCAGGTGGACTAGAGCGGCAGACTTCGAATCTGTAGGTCGAGTGTTCGAATCACTCCGGGCGCACTTCTTTTTCTTTTGGATCCTTGATACTTAGACAATGCATGCCAACGAACGATCGCGTACTCACGGTTGCGGGGAAGCAAGGGGGAAGCAGCGCGACCGATTTCGCTAGACCGACTCCTTGTTCGGCGGCTATCGCCCTGGCTCGATGGATGGTCGCGCGGAGGGATGTTTGAATCGGCTTCCAACGGTGACCCTCGTTCGCAGCGGCGGAAGCTCTTGTTGTGTAAGCGTGGGGCGAAACCCATCCCACCCCAAGCTACCGCGCTGGCACGAAAGCGCGTCGGATTGGTAGCCGGGCGTGAAGGTGGCCAGTTGGCGTCCACACCGCACTCGCTGCACGCCGATCGGAGCGCGTGACGAAATAACATGAGATCTGCTCGAGAGAGCCGTATTATGTTGTTTCTGGAGCAGGGTCCCAGACCTCTGTAACGCGCCCCGCGCGCCGTTCTTCGCTGTTATTTCGTCACGCGCTCCGATCGGCGTGCAGCGAGTGCGGTGTGGCCGCCTTCACGCCCGGCTACCAATCCGACGCGCTTTCCTGCCAGCGCGGTAGCTTGGGGTGGGATGGGTTTCGCCCCACGCTTACACAACAAGAGCTTCCGCCGCTGCGAACGAGGGTCACCGTT
>DASVHW010000385.1 GCA_036382395.1 Candidatus Binatia bacterium
TCTTGCCCGCCTTGATAATCATTGTGCGCCCACGCTTCATTGAGCAGGCGCGGTCATGTGCTGATGCGGGCAAGCCACCCTCGCCTCCCCTCAGACGCACAGCTGCGTAGGGCACTTTGGTGCCCCTTGTCCTCCTGATGCTGGTTTTTCTGCGTCGTCCCCTTGGGGGTACTGTCCGTGCCGTCCAACGCGTTAGCAGAACGCTGGTTTTCGAGCTGCCCAGCTAGTCGTACCGCACCAGTACGACGAAGGTCTTACAAAATCGGACAAACCGCACAAAATTGATACCTCTTAACGATTTTCGCAACGCGAAGATTCGTGGAGACTCCGGCACGACAGGGCCCATAAATGGAGCATGCACTTACCGGCATTGGCTTTCTGGACGTGTCCGACCTGGGACTGGGAACGAGCAGCCCACTCACCGACACCGCAAAGGGCCGGCCGAGAATTGGTGGGCACTCGTTTTCCGGATGGTACTGACATGGCACGAGGAGACGCTCATATCGGTGCGCAGTCTCTTGGAACGCGAGGGTCACCGGGTTCTCACCGCAGAATCGGGCGAGCGCGCCCTCGCCGTCTTCAAGGAACATGACATTCACCTCCTTCTTGTCGATTACTTCATGCCCCGAATGACGGGCGAGCAGTTGATCCGTGAAATCCGGACGTTTGACCCCTTCGTGCAGATCATACTGCAGACCGGGTACTCGGGAGACAAACCGCCTCGCATGATGGTGGCCGACCTTGACATCCAGGGCTACCATGACAAGGCCGACGGGCCGGAGAGACTTCTTCTCTGGGTGGATGTCGGCCTGAAAGCCTATCGGACAATCAGCGCGCTACGAGAGCGCGAACGCCTGCAAAGAGAGCTGGTCGCAAACGTGTCACACGAGTTTCGCACTGGAAATCATGCGAGACACGCTGCGCCCGGTGGACTGTGCAGTCTATTTGCACAAGGGCCAGGGTTGCTACAGTGTGACCGCGAACACCGGTTCGTGTCGAACGAACCCGGACTTCTCGCCCGACCTCGTCAGTCGACTCGCGCGTGGCGAGATTCTCAGCCGCTACGAATGGGACGATGGCAGCGGCCGGCCGGTACCGCCGATTTGGAACACACTAGGAGCCGACCTCATCGTCCCAAGCCGTAGCGCTGGCGTGCCCGTCGCGATATTCGTCCTAGGCGCCAAGGCCTCAGGCCACACTACGCTGTGCATGACGTCACGTTCCTGCAAACGGTGGCTAACCAGGTGGCGCTCGGGTTGACCAACGCGTTTGCAATTGGCCAACTGGAGGAGCTCAACGCAAGCCTGGAGCGACAGGTGCAAGACCGCACCGCGGCGTTGGCAACCTCGAATGCGGAACTGAACCTCTCGCTTGAGAAACTGCGTACAGCGTACCAGTTACTCGAACGCAACCAGTCAAGTCTGGTAAGGGCAGACCGCCTAGCCACGCTCGGACGGCTCACTGCGGGCATCGCGCACGAGATCAATACTCCTCTGGGTGCACTACTGAACTCCGTAAAGATTCTTAGCGACCTGGGACAGGAGTTCCCGATTCCATCGATGATCCAAGCGTTCTGCCCAAAGATCACCATGAAATCGCTGCTGACATCCTTGGCACTGCTGGGTCCGCCGCCGAGTGGGCACGCAAGGCAGCCATCTTCATCAAGAAGGTGAAGATGCATGGACGCGACGCCCGATCAGACGTCCGGGAGTCCTTTACGGCGAGAGGGCTGGTGGAAGAAACCACCGCCTTACTGGCTTACCGGCTGCGCACCTCGTTGTGCCAAGTCGATTACAGCGAAGAGCCCAAGGGAGTCGGGATCACGGGCGATCCGAGCCTTCTCGATCAGGTGCTCGTCAACCTCATCGGCAATGCGCTGGACGCGTACGAGGAACGGGAAGGTGGCGGGCGCATCGACATTCGGGTGGGGGTGTCGATCGCGGATTTCCCTGACCATCACGCCGAAGTCTCTTACATGCGGCATCTTGTAGTCGAGGAGCAGAACGTCCGGCCTACACCGGTAGATCGCCTCTCCAAGATCTCGCCCGTTGTCCGCTTCCCCAACGACCTCGATATCGCCCGTTCGCGGCAGCGATATCCTCAACATCTCACGAAACATGGCGTGGTCGTCGGCGATCATCACCCGGAGCATGGCGCACACCGATAGCAATATCCGCGCCGTAGTTCCCTGCGGTGTTCGGCAGACGCGGCAATTGAATCGTGGCGTCGTGCACCGTCACGATGGTAACACCCAGCGCAGGAATACCGCCAGGCTGACAAAACTTGGCGCCTCGGGAGGGTGGAGTCACAGGCGTTGCGATCCGGCGGCAGTTTTTGTCCCTACCGGGCTCGAAATCGGGAGGAATCCACAACCTCGCCGAATTCTTCTATCGGACCGCACACTGTCTGATGAACCGCACGAGCGAAGTTTTCGGCATCTGAGTGCTCGCTGGGCACCAACGGTTGCCCGATATGCACCTCGCCTTTCAGGCGGTGCCCGTTGAATACCTGGCTACGCAAGTGCTGCGACATCGTAATGTCGTCTACCCAATAGGCCCGGCGGTCACTGTAACGGATCGTCACCGGCACCACGGTGGTGCCCAAACGATGCAGTAGCCGAAACAATCCCGAATGAAACGGACCGGGCAAACGCTCACCACGTGTCGTGCCTTCAGGAAACACCACCACATTCGCTGTCTTGACACGCCGCGAAAGGTACCGCGCGGCCCGCACTCGTCCGTTCAGGCTGTCGCGATCCACCAACACGACACCCACCGCCCGTGCCGCCGCCCCCACCACCGGCCAGGTGGCAAGGTCGGCGCGGCTCATAAAGCTTGGGCCCAACACACTGGCCAACACGGGAATATCCAGATAGCTGCGATGGTTGGAAACGTAGACACAGTATCCTAGAGCAGGTTGCCCGTGCACCCGTATGTCGACCCGCAACCACGCGCACGCCTTGCGGCTCCAGTGCCGCAGGATCCGCAGCGCGCGCGCCGGCGATGGTCCCCATAACCGCTCCGACAACTGATACGCGCTCAGATGACATACCGCGCTTGCCATGAGCGCAGCAGTTCGTGCGTATGCTCTAGCCACACGTTCAGCCATTGGATCTCACACACCGCTCCGATTTTTCCGAAACGCAACCAAGCACATCTGAGGTTTTGACTCCAGCGGCCGTACTAGCCAGGGACGATCTCCTCTCCCACGCACCCGGGACTCAGTTCGTCTGCACCATCGAAGCGCGCCAGCAAGCACGCTGCGAGTGAGAGCCGCACGGTCATTCCAGCGCTCCCCCGCAGCTCGACCCGGCGCCCGCTGTGCAACCGAAGCAGTGGGATGCCGTCCGGATCTTCCCGCCATCGATCTCATCGAGCCGCGTAATCTCCCACAGGGTCAACGGCCGTTCCACCGCTCCGCCACGCTTCGTGATCTGCAAATCGAGCATCTGATTGAAATCGCAGTCGTAGAGTGCGCCATCCCAGCCGACACTCAGCAGCGCGCGGCACATCAACCCCGCAACCGTGTGCGGATTGAAATGGTTCACCAATATCCCCATGTAGTCGTCGAATCTTCCCCAACGACGGAGCTGCTCAGCGAACCGCTTAATGGGCATGTTCGTGATCGTCAGGAGACGGTGAAACTCAATGCCGAACAGCCGCCCCAGCTCCTCCCGGTAGCGTGCTTCAAGGTCGAGTTGGGAGGGCGGAAGGAAGGCGCCCAGCGGGTTGTACACGAGATTGAGCACCAATGGCGAGCCAGGGCGACCGTACCCCAGGCGATTCAGCAGACGCAGGGCCTCAATGCTCTTGTCGAAGACACCGGGGCCCCGCTGCCGGTCGACGTTTTCCGCGGTGTAACACGGCAATGAGCACACCAGCTCGATCTCATTGTCGCAATAGAAGTGCGGCAGCCTCTCCAGACCGGCCGAGAAGATGACGGTGAGATTGCAGCGGACAATGACGCAACGGCCCAGCGCCCGACTCCGCTCGACGAGGAAGGCGAAGTTCGGGTTCAACTCCGGCGCGCCGCCAGTCAGATCAACGGTCTCAATCGCCGGACTGTCGGCAAGCAGCGCGATGACCCGCTCCGCCGTCGCCCGCGTCATGATCTCCGTGCGCTTTGGTCCGGCGTCGACGTGGCAGTGATGGCAAGCCTGATTGCACAGTTTACCCACGTTGACTTGAAGTATCCGGACCTGCCCACGGCACAGCGGCCCCACATCATATCGGCGAAGCATGCCTTCGAAATCAGGCTCCGCGGCCGCGACGGATAGCGCCTTCACTCCATGCCTCACGCCAGCACCCTGCCCGTCACGGGCACGTCCCGCTTCTGTTCGATGCCATGAGTGCCGCAGATATTACACGTTTTGCAGCCTGGAGCGTAGCCGCACGGGTGCCGTCGATGTCTTTCCCCACGAGTGGATTTGGTCAATGCTGAGACCCGAGGTGCGTGTGCCCAAGCAATCTCCAGCGAAAGCCGCCTCAGAAGCCGCGAACCGATCCTCCAGCTCCGGGGCTGCCAATCACCCCGAGGACGCTCCTCGACGGAGCAGTGTAGCCAGGATTGCGCTTGCCGCGGTGATCCTCGCGGCGCTCGCCGCCGTGATGAAGATCCTGCACGTGCAGCATTACCTCCTCTATCTGGTGAATTGGATCCGTAGCGCCGGGTGGGCCGGCATCTGGGTCTTCGCGCTGGTGTACGTTCTCGCAACGGTGTTCTTTCTCCCCGGCTCGATCCTCACGTTGGGCGCGGGCTTCGCATACGGTGTTAGTGTCGGCACCATGGTCGTCTGGATCAGCGCGAACCTCGGCGCCACCTTGGCCTTCCTGCTCGGCCGCACCCTGGCGCGCGCGTGGGTGGCCACACGCGTCGAAGCATATCCGCGTTTTGCGGCCATCGACCGGGCCGTCGAACGAGAGGGCCTCCGAATCGTATTGCTCACGCGGCTGTCGCCCGTCTTTCCTTTCAACCTTCTGAACTACGCCTTCGGACTGACCAAGGTGTCCCTGCGCGACTACGTGCTCGGCTCGCTCGTCGGGATGCTCCCTGGAACCATCATGTACGTGTACCTCGGCTCGTTGATCACCAGCGTCAGCGAGCTCGCAGCGGGCCGCACGTCCGGCGGCGTCGCACAACAGGTCTTCTACTTTGGCGGGCTAGGTGTAACGGTGCTTGTCACGCTATACGTGGCGCAGGTTGCACGCAGGGCTCTAGCGGAGGCAACCATCGCGCCCCGGAACACAGACGAGGCGCGCATGAACGTCGATCGGCGAAGCGTGCCGCCGTCCGCGAAGACGCCAGCACCCTTGGTGTTGCCGAATGACGAGCACAGCCGGGTTCTTGTGTCCCACGTTCATCCAGCCGGCTGGGTGAACCCCACACCCACGGGCCGGTATAACCTCGTGGTGGTCGGCGCAGGCACCGCCGGGCTGGTGTCAGCCGCGGGGGCTGCCGGGCTGGGAGCGAAGGTCGCGCTCGTCGAGAAACACCTCTTGGGCGGCGACTGCCTGAACGTTGGCTGTGTGCCGTCCAAAGCCATCATCCGCGCTGCCCGTGCCGCCGCTGAGGCACGGCTGGCGGAGACATTCGGCGTCCGCATTCCTAACGTCGAGGTCGACTTTCCCGCGGTGATGGAGCGCATGCGGCGGCTGCGTGCTCATATCGCGCCGCACGACAGCGCCCAACGCTTCTCCGAACTTGGTGTCGATGTCTTTCTCGGCGAGGGCCGCTTTACGGGCCCGACAACGCTCGCGGTCGGCGGCCACACGCTGGAGTTCTCGCGCGCGGTCATCACAACCGGCGCACGAGCGGTGGCGCTGGAAATTTCGGGGCTGGAGGAAGCCGGCTACCTGACCAACGAGACCGTCTTTTCGCTGACCGAACTGCCCCGCCGTTTGGTGGTCATCGGCGCGGGCCCCATCGGGTGCGAATTGTCCCAGGCTTTCCGCCGCCTCGGGAGCGAGGTCACGCTCTTCGAGGTCGGGCCTCGCATACTCCCCCGCGAGGATGCCGACGCGGCCGCCATTCTGGAGCGTCAGTTACGGACCGAGGGCATCCAACTGATCTTGCAGGCTCGAGTCACGCGAGCCGAGCGGCGTGGCACCTATGTAATCCTTTCGTACGCGGTCGAAGGAAAGCAGATTGAGATGTCCTGCGATGCGATCTTGCTTGGCATCGGCCGGGCACCGAATATCGAGGGGCTCGGTCTGGAAGCCGCAGGCGTTGCCTGTGACCCTGGCGGAATCACGGTGAACGACTATCTCCAAACGACGAATCGGCGCATCTACGCCGCCGGAGACATTGCCTGCCAATATAAGTTCACCCACATGGCGGACGCGCTCGCTCGGATCGTCCTGACCAACGCGCTTTTTGCCGGCCGCAGCAAGGCCAGCGCCCTGCACGTCCCATGGTGCACGTACACATCGCCTGAGATCGCTCACGTGGGACTCTACGAACACGAAGCCGTCGCCCGGGGCTACGCCGTCGACACCATCACGATCCCGATGGGTGAGGTCGATCGGGCTGTCCTCGACGGTAACAATAATGGATTCTTCCGCGTGCACTTGAAAAAGGGCAGCGACCGCATCCTCGGTGCCACGCTGGTGGCGGATCACGCCGGCGATATGATCTCCGAGATCACTGTGGCCATGGTGGCGAAGCGTGGTCTCGGCACCATCGCCGCCGCCATCCATCCCTACCCCACACAGGCGGAAGTGATAAAGAAGGCCGCCGACGCCTACAACCGGACCCGCCTGACACCGCGAGTAAAGGCACTCTTCGAGTGGTGGCTCGCGTTGCGGCGCTAGCTCCACTCGCGAGTCATCGTTCCGCCCGCTGCCGGGAGCCGGCCCCTAGCGATTCAGGCCAACGCCGACGAAGCAATCTGCGGGAGCACTTCGCCGACCTTCGCGTGGATCCGCACGTCGGCGAGATCATCGTACGGGGTCTCACCCAAAGTGATGATGATCAACTTTGCACCACTCTGCTGCGCAATGCCCGCCAGAGATGCCGCCGGGGTGACCACCAACGACGATCCGAGGGCCAGAAGGCAATCCGATTGTTCGGCAAGTCGTGTTGCCTCACGCAGCACCTCGTGCGGAAGACTCTGGCCGAAGGATACCGTCGCCGGCTTCAGCCAGCCACCACACTGGGCGCAGGTCGGGACGTCGCTTCCCGCCTCGAGCTGCGCCAGCGCTTGCTGAATCGGCACACGGCATTCGCATCGCAGGCACAGCGCTTCGAGATTAGTGCCGTGCAGCTCCAACACCAGCCGGCTGCCGGCGCGCTGGTGCAAGCCGTCGATATTCTGCGTCATGACAGCCTGCAGTCGCTGGGCGGCCTCGAGGTCCGCCAGAGCCCGGTGCGCAGGGTTCGGTTGCGCGGCAAGCATCGCAGGCACGGTAGCTTGCTTGTAGCGCCAGTGTTCCCGACGCCCCTCGTGATTGGCCAGGAACTCCTGGTACTCCACCGGTCGAAAGCGCTCCCACACACCGCCGGGGCTGCGGAAATCCGGGATGCCGGACTCCGTGCTCAGCCCCGCCCCTGTCAACGCCACCGCATGCCGCGCCTGGCGTAGCAACTTCGCGCTGCTTCGAATCGCATCCAGCGCATCCATGTCGGATCTAATCAGTCCCGCCCCACGAACGCCCGCCGTGTCAGGCATGTTCGTCAGCAGGGCTTCCCAACACGCGTTCCGGATGGCCGGACCACATCCACGCAACGCTGGTGCGACTCACGCCCAGCATGAGGCCGCCCAGGGCCTTGGGATGGATGAAGATGTTCGTCGGCACAGCATCTCGCGGACCAGTCCAGTCATCGGGGGCGTATTCGAGCAGTCGCTCGCGGATCAATGTCAGATCGTCCGCCTCGGCATAACACATATAGAAGCCCGGCCCGCGCCTGGCGAAGAAGCGGCCCATGGTCTTCGCTGCATCGTTCGGCGTGACGATCTCGATGCGATCCAGCCAGTCGGGATGAAAGAGCGTCAGCACGCCTTCGTACCCGAACTCCTCCGACCGGATGGGAACGAAATGCGACGGCTCCAGAGCGAAGCCAGCCGCTGCTTTCTCCACGACGGAAGCAAAGTCGTGCACCAGGAGCGTCGCTTCGTAAAGGTACCGGACCAAACCAGCTGGCTGCCGCTCCGCCTCCGGGGAGATAACAGCGCGGAGTCCAGGCAGACCCGTAGCCTCTGGAGAAAGAAATATCTGACCCCCTTCCTCTGTCAGAGACACCCCACGTGCCTGTAGGTGTGACCGCAGCCGTGAGACGTCCGCTGTCGCCAAGCCGACGGCAAACAGCCCGCCCTTGGTACGTGAGAGAAAATCAGCTGCCGATCCCGCGCCGTCCGGTTCGATCACCTCGACCTCGCTGACTCCGAGCCGGAGCGTGACACGCCGGGCAGCGAGCAAGTTAACCCGATCCTCACGCACCACCTCGGCCCCGAGCAGCCGCTCGAAGACGGTCGCGGTAGCTCTTTTGTCGCCTACAACGACCTGAACTCTATCGACACGTCTGAGCACTGGAGCATCTCGCTGCGCCGGAGCGCATGACGACGCTATCAGCGGTCCACGATCAGCTCAAGCGCAGGCCTGGCGTTGCGGCGCGGGAAGGGCGGCGCGGGTCGCGATGAAGGCGGTCCTCGACGCCTATGCCGTGATCGCAGCACTGGTGGCAGAGGGAGCCCGCGCCGAGGTTCAACCGTTGCTGAAGACGGGGGTCATCTGCGCGCCCAACGTCGCGGAAGTGGTGGACGTGTGCGTGCGTATACACGGCAACGAGGAGCGGACGGTACGCGAGCGGGGCCGGCTGGCTGATCAGCGGTGGACTCGAAGTGGCGGCGCTGGAGTCGGGGCTGGCACTCGCGGCAGGATCTCTGCGGGCACGGCATTACCGCTGGCGGCACTGCGAGATCAGTCAAGGTGACTGTTTTGCGCTCACCCTGGCGAAGCAGCGGCAGCTCCCGATTGCTGCTGCCCTCGACGCCGAGCGCGAGGCGGTCGATCGGTGCGCATCGTCGCCGGACCAACGAGAAGGGATGCTCGCTTTCCTGCAGAAGCACCCGCCGGTGTTCAACAGGCCAGGCTGAGCCGCCGACGCTCCGGTCACCAACCGGCGAATACGATTCACCGAGGATGGATCGCGGGTCTAATTCGTTGTCTTCAGGGATCCCAGCGGATCATCAATACCCACCAACTCCAGCACCCGTGCCGGGTCAATTCCCGCCTTCTCCGCCGCCACCACAACCCCGTGCTCGTACTCTGCGTCGCATAATTCACACATGGGCTTCGGGGTGGCGGAGTGCCAGCAGAAGAAGACCGGATCTTCCCCGGTTGGCGCGACGAACGCTTCGAGCTTCATCCTCATGATCTCGCGCACCAGTGGGTCGAGATGCAGCATCTTTTTTCTGCGCATACGCCTATCTGCAATGTAGCTAAATAGGATTCGCTTTGCGAGGCGTGCACCGGCCCCGACACGCAGACGTTTCCAGCGGCGTCGCGTTCCTTCCGGAGCTTCTTTTTCTTTCCGATCCACTGACGAGTGACAGTGAACTCCGCACCGTAGTCTTCTATCGCTATCGCCATCTTGTCTGATTTCAGGAGGTCGCCGGGGTCATGGTTGCCGTCGCCACCTCCCCTCAAGCATTAGGCCGCGAATCAGGTGACGTCGCAAGGCCGTTCATACACAAATACACGTGGGCGGTAGCAAGAACATCTCCGACACAGTAGCGTACCACATCGATGATCTGACCGCTTTGCACGGCGCCCCACACCTTCGAGCCGTCCAGCTCGTGCTTCGGCGATCGCCCCCCGTAGCCAATTGCGTATGCAGCCAGCGGGAACCGTGACGCCGCGCCATAAAACGTCACGGCATCCTGCAAATCCAGGTGGATCAGCGGGCGGTACCGGTTCTCACCCACCGCCTTCATGAAGAGCTCACGCCCTTCGATCACCCGATGCTTGATCGAACGATGGATGAGCACGGGAAAATCAAATCCGCGACCGTTGTAGGTCACCAATTGCGCCTGCGGTCGCACGAGGTGTTGCTCCACCACGCGGCCAAACTGCTTCAGCAAATGTGCTTCGCTATCGCAGCCTTGTACCTCACAGGTGCGAATGTCGCCAGATCCCGCTTCGATATCCATTGATACCGAATACTCGCCGGCGCACAAACTCGCATCGAACAACGCACCCAGCTTCTGCGCCGCCAGGTCGAACCACGAGATGCAGACGACTCGGGCGAGGGGTGGGCAGAGGCCGCCGTACGCCTCGGGCGTCATGTCACGACCCTTGGCAAGACCGGCGATTCCGTCGCGGTTTTCCGGTGTCAGATCCGCGATGGTTTCCAGATCAAAGACCAGTGCATTGTGCTTCATCGATCGCGCCCTCCGCACGCCCGGTACGCTCGCTATGACCAGAGCCTCCGATCTTCGCTTGCTTCCACGAGATCTTCCAGGGTGTAGTCGTGTATTCTGAACCACTAACCTACTTCCTGGAACGGATTCGATGCAATAGACCTGGGTCGGCCGATCGGCGCGCGGCGGAGTCAGGGAACGCGGCGCCTGCGAGCTGTCCGCGATTGCCGTCTACCGATCGCAGCGCGCAGGCGTTCGAATGCCTCATGGATCATCCCTTTGAAGGCGTCGATGTCGGGCATCAGCATGTCGTCCGAGTTGAGGCCGACGAACAACCGGTCTCGATACCCGTACAGCGCGACACTCACCGGACTTTTCATGGCAACCGGTGCGAACGGATAGGCCGCCACGATTTCGGCTCCGGCGAGGTAGCGCGGCATGAGGATGCCGGGGATGTTGGTGATGATGAAGTCCACTCGGCCAAAGGTTGCTTCCGCCATCCACGTGACCAGCGCATGCGGTAAGCAGCTCAAGAGCTCGGCAAGCATCGGTGAAGCCGTGGAGAGCGGGTCGGCTTTCTTGGCCTCCATCCGTTTGTGAACCTCCCGGTAAGTGGCAAGTGGATCGGCGAGGCGGATGGGTAATGGCACGAGGATCCCCGTGGCCACGTTACCAACATGCGGTTTCGCCGCCCATTCGTCAGGCTTGCGCAGGTTGACGGGCACCAGGGTCATCAGCTCCCGCACCTTGCTGATCCGGTGCGCCGCGTACCACTTGCCAATTGCCTGTGCCATGATCGTCAGGATCACGTCGATCATCGAACCGCCAAGCTGGTGTTTGAGGCGACGGATCTCAGCGAACGGCAGGTCCAGACTGCTCAGCCGCCGTGCGCGCCCGGCAGAGTTCTTGAGCGGCGATTGGCTCTCGAAACGCATCAACTCGATGATCGACCGGATGGCGGGCAGCAGCCGAGCGACTTTCGCGGGATGCTCGATTGTCTTCACCACGGCGCCGGCAACCGCCGCCGCGCGCTCGACGTCAAGTTCAACCCGATCTCGAATGGCGTCGAGCACGCGCGCACCGAGCAGACGCTGGGGTGCCCAGGCACCTGTCGACACCTGCGGTGCGTGCCCGCCGGCTGGCTCGGCCGGTTCGCGCTCCGCGTCCGTCAGCGCCGCGAAAATGGCGTTGCCGCCGACACCATCCGCCACCGCGTGATGCAGCTTGAAAAACAGGGCTGACTGGTGGTCGGGACCCAGCCCGTCGTAGAGGCGAGCTTCCCACAGCGGGCGAGACCGATCGAACGCGGTCTCATAGAACGGCCCGACTTCGCGAAACAACTCGTCCATGTCGGCTCGGCCACAGAGAGGATGCCGCCGGACGTGGTAATCCAAGTCGAAGGTCGGGTCGAACTCCCAGCGCGGCAGCGTCAGATCCAGCGGCGCATCGACCACACGCTGCGCCAAGCGCGGCACGGCGGTCACGGCACGTTCGAACGCCAGTCGCAAGCGCAATTCCTCCGGCGGGGAGTCGAGCACCAAGAGCATCGCCATCGTGGTTGGTTGCATGGGCGAATCAAACCACCAGAAAGCGAGATCCTCCCCTGACAGCCGCGAGGCTACCCGCGCTGGCCCCCCGCGCTTTCCTGAACTCCCGTCCATACCCTCGTGTTCTTGACGCCTAGGGCTTCGAACCATCGCTCCGTTGCTCCTACGTGCCTCACACTCCCTTGTCGCCTCCAACAAACGCACCAATCCCCTGCCCGTCTCCCTTCCTTGCTTTCGGCGCGAGGGAGGCGCCCGATCCGTCCTATTGTTGGAACACTTCAGTCAGCCTTCTTGCCATGACCTGGAAACAGACTCCTCAATTACGGGAAAACAGCGCCTGAAATGCGAAGAGGTCGGGGAAGATTTCCTCGGTCGCTTGGCTTTTGATCTGCATACCAGTACCGTCGCACCGGTGCGGTACAGGCCTGCTGAGCGAATCCGTCGACAAGAGAGGACTGTCATGCCAGAGGCGCAGGTTGGCGATGTGAAGATTCACTACACCGACATCGGCGAAGGCGATCCCTTGCTTTTGATCATGGGCTTCGGCATGCCCGGCGATGCCTGGCTTGGCGTGCTCCCCTTCCTGGACGGCTTTCATTCGATCTACTTCGACAACCGTGGCACCGGTCAGAGCGAGAAGCCTGAGGGACCGTACACGATTCCCCAAATGGCGGACGATGCGGCCGGCATCCTCGATCACCTGAAGATCGAGCCCGCGCACGTGTACGGTGTGTCCATGGGCGGGATGATCGCCCAGGAGCTGGTTCTACGCCACCCGCAGAAAGTGCGGTCGCTGGTACTCGGCTGCACCATGTGCGGCGGCGCGCATTCCAGGCTCGGAGACCAAGAGGTGATCGATACGCTGCTTGAAATGGTGCAGGGAATGGGACGCACCGATCCAGAGACCTGGGTCGATCGCCAACTACCGATCGTGTTCCCGCGCCAGTGGATCGCGGCGAACCCGGGGTTCCGCGACATGCTCGTGATGCTGGCCCCACTGCTGCCCCCGACACCACCCGAAACCGCCCAGCGGGCAATGGCCGGACTGTTCGGGTGGACGACTTACGATCGCCTGCCACGCATCAAGGCACCGACCCTCATCATTCACGGCGACCAGGACCTCATCATTCCGGTGGAAAACGCCACCGTCCTCAAGGAGCGCATTCCGGGCTCCCAGCTCCACATCGTCAAGGGTGCCGGCCACGGCTACCCGGCGCAGGACCCGGTCGCGGTGCACCAACTGGTGACCGAATTCTTCCGCGCGCACTGAGCCCTCGACGCAACCGCCTCAAGGCTCGTATCATCGTCCTGACGATTCGTTCCAATCATGGGCCAGGCACTGTTCTACCGTTTCGCGATGCCGGCCACGCTGAAGATGTGGGGGGTGGCCGCTTACCCGCACGGGTTGTCGCGCGCACTCGCCGAGCACATCACGCAGTTCTCGCTCGGCGGCCTGGAACGTCTCGCCGCCCGGGCTCCGAAGCGCCGTGCAGGCGGCCGGCGCAGGACATCGAGGTGATACGGATGAATCGCAAAGTTGTCTTCGCCGCAATCGTGCTCATCGCGGCCGCTGCCGTCATCGCGGTCTACCTCCGACGCGACGGCGCGGCGCTCTACTATACGGGCTTCGTCGAAGGCGAAGAGCGCGTGATTCGGAGCGAGGTGATGGGGCGGGTGCTCGCGGTCACATACGCCGAAGGCGCTACGGTCCCACCGAACGCGGTGATCGCCCGCCTCGACGACCAGGACATCGCCGCGCGCATCAAGTCGAAGCAGGAAGAGCTGGCCGTTCTCGACGCCGACATGGGCACGCAAAGCGAACGCATCGAGCTGACCCAGAACACGTGGCAGCGCGACCTCAACGCGCGCCGGGCCGACGTCTCGCAGGCGGCGGCCGCCGCGACCCTCGCCGAGCGCACGTTGGCGCGTGAGCAGGAGTTGGTCAAGACCGGCAGCAGCACCCCCCAGCTGCTCGACGACAATCGCTCCAGGCGGGACCAAGCCCGCAGCGTTTTGGAGCGTACCCGCGAGATGCTGGCGCGGGCGGAGGCGGAGGAGCGCACCGTCTCCCTGGCCATGCACGAGCTCGCCAGCATGAAGGAGAAGCACGAGCTGGAGCTGGCGCAGCTGGCAGAGCTGCAGGTCACGCAATCGAAGTCCATGATCCGCTCGCCGGCGACCAACACCGTCGTACAGACGCAATTCATTTGGCCGGGCGAACTAGCGCAGCCGGGCACCGCTATCGTCGCCGTGCTGGATCCGGTCGACAAGTACGTGCAGATCTACGTTCCGGTCGCCGATGTCGGACGATTGCATATCGGCCAACGGGTCAGGATCGAGCTCGATAGCCAGCCGGGAACGCGCGTCCCCGGCGACGTCAGCTTCATCGCGGACAGGGCGAACTTCACGCCGGAGAAGATCGAAACCCGCAGCGATCGCATGGGCCAGGTGTACCGCGTCAAGGTTCGCATCCTCGAAGGCGTGGAGCGCTTCCAGCCCGGCACGGAAGGCAACGTGTATCTGGATTCATGACGCCTCCTTTGATCGAGCTGCGCCGCCTGTGCAAGCACTACGGCCGGCGTCACGCCCTGGTGGACATCGACCTCAGGCTCGACCAGCACCAGATCGTCGGCATCGTCGGCCCGGACGGCGCCGGCAAGACCACCTTGATCCGCGTCCTCGCCGGCTTGCTCGAGATCACGGCAACAACCGCCAGGGTGCTGGATCACGACCTGCACGGCGACGTCACCGCATTGAAAGCTCAGATTGGGTACGTGCCGCAAACCTTCAGTCTACACCGCGATCTGTCGGTGATGGAAAACCTCCGCTTCAGCGCGCGGCTGCACCGCCTGCCCCCGGCCGATTTTCGGCAACGCGCCAGCGATCTGCTCGAACGCACCGGCCTCGCCCCGTTTGCCGACCGCGCCTCGGCGGCGCTCTCGGGCGGCATGAAGCAGAAGCTCGCCATCGCCAACGCGCTGCTGCTCAGACCGCAACTGCTGTTGCTCGACGAGCCCACCGCGGGCGTCGACGTGCTGGCGCGCGCCCACATCTGGACGATGCTCGAAGGCGAGCGCAGCAACGCGCTCATCCTGATCAGCACCAGCTACCTGGACGAAGCGGCCGCCTGCGACCGGCTGATCTACCTCGACGCCGGCCGCATCGTCGCCAACGGCACACCGGCCGAGCTCCGCGCCGCCGCCGGCCTCGATCTGTACCGCGCCTGGGGTGACGACCCGCGCCGGATCGCGCGCGTGGCGCGACAGCTGCCATACGTCGCCGGCGCCCGCGCCACCGGCGGCTTCGCCCGCATCGAAGTCCGCCGTGACCGGACGCCCGGTGCGCCGCACGTCCTCCGTGATCTGCAAACGTTGCCAGACGCCGGCGTCCGCTTCGCAGAGTGCACCCCGACCGACATGGAGGCGACGTTGCTCGCCCTGGCGCGAGGGACCGCGGCATGAACGCACCGAACAGGCCTGCGCCCATCATCCGCGCCCATGGTCTGACCAAGCACTTTGGCGCCTTCACCGCCGTCGACAATCTCACTATTGAAGTGATGCCCGGCTCCATCTTCGCGTTCCTCGGCGCCAACGGCTCGGGAAAGAGCACGACCATCCGCATGCTGATCGGCCTGCTGCAGCCGACCGGGGGGAGCATCGAAGTGGATGGCATCGATGTCATCCGCCAGCCGCGCCGCGTGCGCGATCACATCGGCTACATGGGTCAGAAGGTGAGCCTCTACCGCGGACTATCGCTGCGGGAAAACGTCGAGTTCTACGCCGGCTTGTACGGCCTCTCGAATGCACAACTGGAACGCAGCTGGGGCGCATTGCGCGACCGTTTCTCGCTCCGCGATGTCGAGCATGAGAAGTCCGAGGAATTGCCGGCCGGGATCCGCCAGCGCGCCGGGCTCGGGCTCAGTATTCTGCATCAGCCGCGCGTGCTCTTCCTCGACGAGCCGACGGCCGGCGTCGACGTGCACAACCGCGGTTTGTTCTGGGAGCTGATTCAAGAAGAGGCCGAAGCCGGCGTGACCGTCTTCGTCACCACACACTTTCTCGAGGAGGTCGAATACTGCGACTGGGTGTCCTTCATCGACGCCGGCCGCATGCTGGCCAACGCCGAACCCGAGGCCCTGCGGCGGCAGTACAGCGATGGCTACCGCATCGAACTTCGTCTGCCCGCCGAGCGCTGCGCAGCGGCCGCGGCGGCGATTGAGCCGATTGCGCGCCATGTCGAGCGCACCGCGACCGGCCTGCGCGTCAGCATCCCGACGTTGGAGCCGCGGGTCCTCACCACCCTCGACGAGATCGCCCGCGCCTTCGCCAGCGGCAGCGACGCCCACATGCACATCGAACAGGTACCGATGACGGACATCTTCCGGAAGGTGCTGGCGGCGGCCGGACAGCGGGCATGAACACGCGGCGGCTGCGCACCCTCATACGTCGCGAGTTGCTCGCCACGTTCCGCGACCCGTTCACCGTCGGCGTGCTCATCGCCGTGCCGCTGGCAGCGCTGCTCGCCTTCAGCTCCATGCTGTCGACCGAGGTGAAGGGTCTCGTGCTCGGCGTCCATGATGCCAGCGGCAGCAGTGCCAGTCGGCGACTGGTCGCCGATCTGGCCGCCAACGGCACCTTCGTCCCCCGCCCTTACGCCACCCGCGAGGCGTTGCAGCGCGCGCTGGTGTCAGGAGCCATCGGCGTCGGGCTCGTGATTCCGCCGGATTTCGATCGCGATCTATACCGAGGAGTATCCAGCGCCGGCACACCGCAGGTTCAGGTGCTGTACGACGGCGCCGAAGCCGTGCTGGCGGGGAATGCCGAGGGGTTTCTCCGCAGCATGATCGCTGCCACCGCCGCCGACCTTGCCGCGGCAGAAGGCCTGTCCGCAGCCGCGCATCATGCAGCGACCGGGCCGCGCTCGGGCGGGGTCGAGGTGGTAACGCGGGCGATGTTCAACGCGCGACTCGACGGCCGGCCGTTCATGGTCGCCGGGACGTTCGGTTTCGTCCTGTCGTTTCTCACCGTGCTGCTCACTGCCGTATCGATCGTCAACGAGAAGCTCATGGGTACCTTCGAGCAGCTCCAGGTGACGCCCGCGACCGCGGTCGAGATTCTGCTCGGCAAGATCCTTCCCTACGGTGCCGTGTTCGCACTCGACGTCGTCTTGATGGTCTTGGTCGCAGGCTTCGTACTGCACGTGTGGCCGGTGGGCAGCCTGCTGTTCTTCATCCTCATCTCGTCCTTTTATGTGTTGGTATCTCTGGCCCTGGGGCTGATCATCTCGGGCACCTCCACCACGGCCGCTGAAGCCGTGCAGAAGACCGTGCTGTTGAGCGTTCCGCTGGTGCAGCTCAGCGGCTTTGCCTTTCCGATCCGCAACATGCCGCGGATCGTGCAGTGGGTTGCCGAGGTCTTTCCGGCCACCCACTATATTCGCATCAGCCGCGCCATTTATCTGCGCGGCGAGGGCTTCATTGCGCTGCTGCCGGAGATTGGCCTGCTGGTTCTGTTCGGGGTCATTTTGATGGCCTATGCGCTGCGCACCATCGAGGCGCGCGCATGAGCCGGGCGCGGCATCACTTCTGGTCCAACGTGCTGGCGCTGGCCTACAAGGAGGCGGCGGTCATGCGCCACGACCGCGCCTTCCTGGCAGTGGCGTTCATGCAGCCGCTCGTGATGCTTTTCCTCTTCGGCTTGGCGCTGTCGAACAAGCCGGCCAATGTGCCCTGGGTGGTACTCGACGAAAGTCAGAGCACGCTCTCTCGACGCTTCATCGAGGAGGTCCGGTCCACCGGCTACTTCCTACCGCCGCAGCGTGTAGAGAGCTACGACGCGGGGCGGGGCCTGCTGATGACCGGGAGGGCCGTTGCCTTCCTCGTCATCCGTCAGAGTTTCCGGAGCGACAGCGAGCGCGGCACGCCGCGGGTCCAACTCCTCCTCGACGGCACCGACCCACTCTCCGCGGCCCGCGTCGGCGGGTACATCGGGCAAGTGGGCGCCGCCTTCGACGTCGCCAACGTGCCGGCACCGAGGCATTTGCCGGACACCAGGGTGCGCAACTCCGGTCTGATCGATGTCCGCCAACGATTCTGGTTCAACCCCACTCTGCGCGACCAGAACTTCTTCCTCGCCACGCTAGCCGGCATGCTGCTCACCAACTTGTGCTTGTCGGCAATGAGCTTGGGACTGGTCGCGGAGCGTGAAAGCGGCACCTACGAGCAGATGCTGGCGTTGCCGACGACGCCGATCGAGATCGTGTTGGGCAAGCTCCTCCCGTACGTCGGTGTCAGCTACGCCGTCTTACTGTTCGCGACGGTGGCCGCGGGGGTGGTCTTTGGCGTCTGGCCCCGGGGCAGTTGGCTGACGCTGTTCATCGTCACCCTACCCTTTGTGCTGGCCTCGTTGGGCGTTGGCGTGTTCGTGTCGACACTGGCACATACTTCCAGCCAAGCGGTCTTCATTTCGGTGTTCTTCATCCTGCCGTCGTTCGTGCTCTCGGGTGTGATGGTTCCCTATCAGCTCATGCCGAGCGGGGTCCGAGAAATCGGCGGGATTTTCCCGTTGCGGTGGTATCAGATCGCGCTGCGCCGCATTGTCGAACGCGGCGCGGGCCTCACCGACGTTGTCGTTCCCACCCTCGCGCTGGTTACGATATTCGCCGTCATTCTCGCTGGAATCCGCTGGCGCATGAAGCCGCGCCTGGGCTGACGCGGCCCTGCGACCGGCGCACTGGCAGGCAAGCCGGCGCAAGCTTGGCGACGCTACCGCAGGTCAGCGGGCCACACCACACGTTCAAGCTGCTGAAGCCGTCACGGTATAGTGTCTCTGACGGCGAGAGGTCCGCCGAATCTCAGCGCGGCTCTTCGGCGGGCGAACCGCCCCCTCCGCTTCCGCTTTGCTCGGGACGCATCCCCTCGTCAGGGTTGACGTTGATTTCGACACGTCGATTCTGCGCTCGCCCTTCAGGCGTGCTGTTCGTGGCCATAGGCTGCAACGCCGCGCTGCCCAGGTCGAGCAAGCACCGGTCGCTCCCGGAAGAGGTCCCATGGTATATGCGACTCGAGGAACGACGGAGACCACGGCGGCGCACATGTTTGGATCCAAAGAGACTCCTGCCCGCCCGCCCACGGAAGCATACGTGCGGTGGCTGGTTCGCCATCCGTTGCTGGTGGTGAGCGTGAATCTGCTCGCGACTGTCGTGCTGGGCCTCTATGCCGTGCGCATCCGGATCGAAAGCTCGCTCGCCAGTGTCCTCCCGTCCGGCGATCCCGAGGTCAGCTACTACGACGGCGTCCGCGCCACCTTCGGCAGCGACGACGTCGGCGTCATTGGCGTGCGGGCCGACAACCTGTTTGCGGCTGCGACGCTCGAAAAGATTGCGCGGGTGACCGACGCGGTCAGCCGCATGCCGGGCGTCGAGCGCGTTCTCAGCATCACCAACGCCGTCGACCCGGCCGCAGACGTGTTCGAGCCCCCGCCGTTGCTGCCGCACATCCCGCCGACGGAGGTGGAGACCGCGACGCTCAAACGGAAGCTCACCTCCACGCCGCTGTATGGCAAAAACCTCGTCGCCGATGATTTCAAAGGCGCGGCGATCAATGTGTTCTTCAAGAACCTGACTGACGCGCAGTACGCCGATTTCGACATCGACGGGCGGATCCAGGCGGTCTTCGTCAAAGAGACCGGGCCGGAGCGGTTCTTCTACACGGGCGCCGGGCATTTGAAACAGTCGGCCGTGGAGCTGATGCGGCACGACCTTCTCCGCTTCACGCCGATCGCGCTGGTTCTCGTCTTGCTGGTGCTGTGGCTGTCGTTCTGGAGCGCGCGCGGCGTCGTCCTGCCGATCGTCTCCGTGCTGATGGCACTGGTGTGGACCTTGGGCGTGATGGTGTTGGCGGGAAAGGCGATCACCTTGGGCACCTTCGTGCTGCCGCCGCTGCTGATCGTCATCGGCAGCTCCTACGCCATTCACGTCATGGCCCGGTACTACGAGCAGGTGGATGCGGGGGTCGGCCGAGAGGAAGTCGTGGTCCGCGCATTCCTGCGTGTGTGCTTGCCGCTCCTGATCTCGGCACTGACCGTGCTGATCGGTTTTGGCTCGCTCATGGTGAATCACATCACCGCGATTTGGGACCTGGGCCTTTTCGCAGTCATCGGCGTGCTGTTTCTCGCGGTGACCTCGCTCACCTTCATGCCCGCGGCCCTGCACCTCTTGAGCACCGAGGCGCGCACCGCCCGATCCGGCAAGGTCTCGCCGCGGCTGTCGCAGTGGCTGACGGATCTGGGTCAGCGGGCGTATTCGTCGCGGCATGCGATTCTGTGGAGCGCCGCGGCGGTTGCCGTCGTCGCCGCAACCGGCACGCGCCGCATCCGAGTCGATTCCGATTTCCTTTCCTATTTCGAGCCAACATCCCAGGTGCGCGCAGATAACGAAACGATCAACCAGCAGATCGTGGGCAGCAATCCCTTCTACCTGGTCATCGAAGGAGCCGTGCCCGGCACCATCACGCGCTGGGAAGTGCTGAAGCAAATCAAGGAGCTGCAGGAGTTCTTGCGCACGCTGCCGGGCCTCACCTCCTCGGTCTCCATCGTCGATTACCTGGAGCTGCTTGAAACGGGCCTCAACCAGACCGGCGAGAAGGATGTGCTCCTCGATGAGCAGGGCCACGTCGTACCGCCGGCACCTCCGAAGACTTTTTGGGAGGATCCCGCGCGTCTGGGGCCGCTGTTCAACACTGTGAGCACGAGCCCGTCGACTTTCAAATCCATCGTCACGCAGGACTTCCGCCGGGCGAACGTCCTGGTCCGGACCAATTTGTCAGGGTCGCGAGCGATCGAAGACACGCTCGCCCGGATTCGCGCTTACATCGCAGAACGCTTCCCGGCCGACCTGCGCGTTCATCCCACCGGCAATCTCGTGCTGCTCACCGGCACGACCTCGGACATCGTCACCGGGCAAATCGAGAGTCTGTCACTGGCGCTGGGCGTCATCTTCATCGTGATGTCGCTGATGTTCCTGTCGATGAAGGTA
>DASVHW010000386.1 GCA_036382395.1 Candidatus Binatia bacterium
GGAACTGGGGTACCTCGCGCTGGGGGCGAAGCGGTCGGGGGCGGCGATCGATGACTCCGACCTGGCGCTGTTGACGTTGGTGGCCAGCCAGCTGGCGGTCGGGCTGAAAAACGCCGAGTACGTGCGCGAGATCCGCCGCCAGCAGGCGCAGATCGAGGAGCTGCGCGCGCGGCTGGAGGCGGAGAACGTGGTCCTGCGCAGCGAGGTGCGGGCGGCCTCGCAGTTCAGCGAGATCATTGGGTCGAGCGGGGCGCTGCAGCGGGTGCTGGCGCTGGTGGAGAAGGTGGCGCCGAGCGCCACCTCGGTGCTGATCACGGGTGAGACGGGGACCGGCAAGGAGCTGATCGCGCGCGCCCTGCACGAGCTCAGCCCGCGGCGTGGGGGGCCGCTGATCAGTGTGAACTGTCCGGCGATTCCCCCGGAGTTGGCGGAGAGCGAGCTGTTTGGGCACGAGCGCGGGGCGTTCACCGGGGCGCTGGCGGCGCGGCCGGGGAAGTTTGAGTTGGCGGACGGGGGGACGATCTTTCTGGACGAGGTGGCGGATCTGCCGATGAGTGTGCAGGTGAAACTGCTGCGGGTGCTGCAGGAGCACGAGACGCAGCGGGTAGGGGCTTGCCAAGTGCGTAAGCTGGACCTGCGGGTAGTGGCGGCCAGCAATCGGGATCTGGAACGGGAGATGCGGGCGCAACGGTTTCGCGAGGACCTGTACTACCGCTTGGCAGCGGTGCGCGTGGAGGTGCCGGCGCTGCGCCAGCGGCTGGAGGACGTGCCGATGCTGGCGAGCTTCTTCTTGGAGCGGGCGTCGCGAGTGCACCAGCGCCCGATCACCGGGTTCACGGCGGAGGCGTTGGCGGCGCTGGGCCGGTACAGTTGGCCGGGAAACATTCGGGAGCTGCAGAATGTGATCGAGCGGGCAGTGTTGCTGTGCACGGGAGAGGTGATTCGGCCGGAGCACCTGTCGGACCTGGCGGTGGGGGTAGCGTCGGCGGCGGGGTTGGGGGCGAGCCTGCGGGAGGAGAAGCGGCGGCGCATCGAGCAGGCGCTGGCGCAGACTGGGGGCAATCAGGCCGCCGCCGCCCGCCTGCTCGGCATTTCACCCAGCAACCTCGCCCGCCTCATCAAAAGCCTCGGCTCCAGGCGCCCGCCCGCGGTCCATTAGGGCGAGCGGCACTGCCGGCACGCATTTGTTGCGATGCTGCTTAGATGTGCAGGGCCCGCTGGTGGACAGCGAGGGCGGCTTCTTTGATCGCTTCGGGGAGGGTCGGGTGCGCATGGACTGAGCGCGCGATATCCTCCGCGCTGGCGCCGAACTCCATCGCCACCGCGGCCTCCGCAATGATGTCCGAGGCGCGCGGTCCGAGGATGTGGACGCCGAGCACGCGATCGCTCTTGGCGTCGGCGAGGATTTTCACCAAGCCCTCGGTCTCGTTCATGCACCGGGCGCGTCCGTTGGCCAGGAACGGGAACGTCCCCACGCGACACAGGATGCCCTGAGTCTGCGCCTGCTCCTCCGACATGCCGACACTGGCCAACTCGGGCCACGTGTACACGACGTTCGGGATGGCATCGTAGTTGACGTGAGAGGCTTGTCCCGCCATCCGTTCGACAGCAGCGACCCCTTCTTCCGAAGCTTTGTGCGCCAACATCGGCCCGGTGATGACGTCGCCGATGGCGTAGATGCCCGGCACGCTGGTGGCGTACTGGACATCGACCTTGATCCGCCCTCGCTCGTCGAACTCCACTCCCACTTCGCGCGCCCCTAACCCCTCGGTGAACGGGCGCCGCCCGACGGCAACCAGCATGACATCGCAGTCTTCGTCCGTGGACTTGCCTTCCGACTCCAGCGTTACCCGGACCACGCCGTTGCGCACCACCGCATGGCGCGCCGTGGTCCGCAAGCGGAAGGTCATTCCTTGCTGTTCCAGCGCCTTCTTCAATTGCTCGCCCATCGCGCCGTCCGTGCCGGGCAGGATGCGGTCCATGAATTCCGCTACCATGACCTGCGAACCGAGCCGGTTCCACACCGAACCGAGCTCGAGCCCGATCGCTCCGGCTCCAACCACCACCAGGCGCTTCGGTGCCTGCTCGAAGCACAGCGCTTCGGTTGACGAGACGATGTGCCTGCCGTCGAACGGTAAGCCGGGCAACTCGATCGGGGCGCTCCCGGTTGCAATCAGAAGATGGCGCGCTCGTAGGGTCTGGCGGTCGCTGCCAGCCGAGACTTCAACCGTATCACTTCCAGTGAAGCGCGCGGTGCCACTGAATCGCTCGACCTTGTTCTTCCGAAACAGTCCAGCGACGCCCTGCGTCAACACCTTCACCACCTTCTCCTTGCGGGCCATCATGACCGCAAGATCCAGCTCCACGCTGCCCACGTTGACGCCGTGGGCGGCGAGGCCGTTGCGGGCGTTGTGGTACTGTTCGCTGGAGTCGAGCAACGCCTTGCTCGGAATGCATCCGACATTGAGGCAGGTGCCGCCCAGAGTACGGCATTTCTCGACGCACGCCACGCGCATGCCGAGCTGCGCCGCGCGAATGGCGGCGACGTAGCCGCCCGGCCCCGCGCCGATGACGATGAGGTCGAAATCAGTCCTGAGTCCTGGGTCCTGAGTCCTGAGTGTTCGGTTCCTCGTCTGTGGTCTCTCGTCTGCTGGTCCCATCCCATCCCCCAGTCTCTAGCCGCCCGTCCCTCGTCCGAAATTCTTCAGATCTCGAACATCATCCGCGTCGGATCTTCGATGCGATCTTTGACACGGATCAGAAAGGTCACTGCTTGCTCGCCGTCGACCAGGCGGTGATCGTACGACAGGGCCAGATACATCATCGGGCGGATGACCACCTGATCGTTGATGACTACGGGCCGCTTCTCGATCTTGTGCATGCCGAGGATGGCGCTCTGCGGTGGATTCAAGATCGGGGTCGAGAGCAGCGAGCCATAGACACCGCCGTTCGAAATGGTGAACGTACCGCCGCTGAGATCCTGAATACCGAGCTTGTGCTGCCGAGCCAATCCCGTGAGGCGCCCGATCTCCCTCTCGATGTCCGCGAACGACATCCGATCGGCATAGTGGACCACGGGTACGACGAGACCTCGCTCGGTGCCTACGGCGATGCCGAGATGCACATGCTTCTTGTACACGATGTCGCTGCCGTCGATCCGGGCGTTGACGCTGGGGAGATCCTTCAGTGCATCGGCGCAGGCGCGGGCGAAGAACGACATGAAGCCGAGCGAAACGCCGTGCGTCTCGGTGAAGCGGGTCTTGTACCGCGCCCGCAGCTCCATCACCGCGCTCATGTCGACTTCGTTGAAGGTGGTCAGGATGGCGGCGGTGCGCTGCGCTGCCACCAGGCGTTCTGCAATACGCTGGCGCAGGTGCGTCATCGGCACGCGTGCTTCCTCGTCGGCCGCGGCGGCGGCAAGGTCCTGGGTCCGAAGTACTGAGTCCGGAGTAGGTGGGCGCTCCTCTTCCGGTGGCTGCTGGGCGGCTTCCAGGTGTGCGAGCACGTCCCCTTTTGTCAGCCGCCCGCCGCGTCCCGAGGCGGTGATGGTGCGCGGATCGAGGTGGTGCTCTTCGACCAGGCGGCGTACCGCCGGGCTGAGGACAGCGCTGGTTGGCGGTGGCTTCTCGACGCTCGCCTTCCCAGGTTCCATCGCCCCCGGCGGGGGTGGAGCCGCTGGCGTGCGCTGTCCCGGTGCGCCTTCCTCGATCCGCCCGACGACGTCACCGACCTGCACTTTCTCACCCTGCGTTTTGAGAATCCTGAGAACACCGGCGCGCTCGGCGGGAATCTCGACGCTGGCTTTGTCCGTTTCGAGCTCCAAGAGCGGTTCATCGGCCCGCACCATGTCGCCGTCCGCCTTCATCCAGCGAACAATCACCCCCTCGCTAACGGACTCGCCTAGTGTCGGGATGCGTACCTCAACGGACATGAGCCCTCCTCATCGCATTGTTGATGAGATCGGTGACTTCACTCTGATGCACCTTGTAGGAGCCGGTGGCCGGGCTGGCAGCCGCCGGGCGTCCCGCATATCCGAGCATGCGGTCGTCCGGAAGCATCCGCCGCAGCCGGCGATACATGTCGTGCCACGCCCCCATGTTCCACGGCTCCTCCTGCACCCAGACGAGCTCACGCGCCGCCGCATACGGCTCCAGCGCCGAGCTGATCTCGGCCCCGGGGAACGGATAGAGCTGCTCGATGCGAATGATGGCGATGTCATCGATATCTCGCTCGCGTCGTGCCACGAGCAGATCGTAATACACCTTGCCGCTGCACAGCAAAACGCGCCGGACGTGTGCGGGATCGATCGGGTCGGACTCGCCGAGAACGGTGCGAAAGGTTCCATCGATGAGATCGTGCGGAGACGACACCGCCAGCTTGTGCCGCAGCAGGCTCTTCGGGCTCATGATGATGAGCGGCTTGCGGAAACTGCGATGCATCTGTCGCCGCAAGGCATGGAAGTACTGCGCCGGTGTGGTCAGATTGCAGACCTGCAGGTTGTCTTCGGCGCAGAGCTGCATGTATCGTTCCAAACGGGCGCTGGAATGCTCCGGTCCCTGACCTTCGTAGCCGTGCGGCAGCAGCAGGACGATGCCGCTCATGCGCTGCCACTTCGATTCCGCCGGGGCGATGAACTGATCGATGATGACCTGCGCACCATTGGCAAAGTCGCCGAACTGCGCCTCCCAGATCACCAGGTTGCGCGGATCGGCGGTGCTGAACCCATACTCGAAGCCGAGGACCGCAGCTTCCGACAGCATGCTGTCGATGACCACGAACCGTCCCTGATCCGGGCTGAGGTGATCGAGGGGCACGTAGCGCTCGTTGGTGTTGGTGTCGAACAAGGTTGAATGGCGCTGGCTGAAAGTCCCGCGCCCGCTGTCCTGTCCGCTCAAGCGGATTTTCGTGCCCTCGAGCAACAATGTGCCGAAGGCGAGCATTTCAACGCAGGACCAATCGATCTGGCCGTCAGGCCGGAGCATCTCGGCGCGCTGATCCAAGAGGCGCTTCACCTTGGGATGGATGGCGAATCCCTCCGGCAACTGCCGTACGCCATCGACGACGCGTCCCAGCATCTCCAGCGGGACGGCGGTCTGTGCGCTCCAATCATCACCCGCCCATTGCATGCCCTTCCACACGCCGCCCAAGGCAAATACCTGCAGCCGTGGCATGAAGTCGCGGGCATAGTTGATGGCGTCGTCGAAAATGTCGCGGATGGCAGTGGCAGTCGCGGTCACCTCGTCGGCCGTGACCACGCCCGCAACCTGCAACCGTTCGGCGTACAACTCGCGCACGCTACGGTGGGCCGCGATGTCCCGATACATCACCGGCTGCGTGAACGTCGGGTCATCGGTCTCGTTGTGACCGTGCTTGCGGTAGCAGACCAGATCGATGACGACATCCTTCTTGAATGTCTGCCGAAAGGCCATCGCCAGCCGCGCCGCCTGGATCGCCGCCTCCGGATCATCGCCGTTGATGTGAAAGACCGGGGCCTGGATGATCTTGGTGATGTCGCTCGGATACCGCGTGAAGCGGTAGTCCGGCGGCGAGGTGGTGAAGCCGATCTGGTTGTTGATGATGATGTGGATGGTGCCGCCGGTGCGGCACGCCTCCAGTTCCGACAGGGCCAGGGTCTCGGAGACGATGCCTTGCCCGGTGAACGCCGCGTCCCCGTGGATGAGCACCGGCACCACCCGACCGCGCTCGCGATCCTGCAAGTAATACTGCTTGGCGCGCACGATTCCCTCGACGACCGGATCGATGGCTTCGAGGTGGCTCGGGTTCGAGCACAGGGACAGATGCAGTGTGCGGCCGCTGCCAGTGGTGTGGTCGTAGGCGTAGCCCAGATGGTACTTGACGTCGCCGTCTCCTTGGACGTTCGGCGGCAAGAAGGTGCCTTCGAATTCCGCGAAGACCATCTCGTACGGTTTATGGAGGATGTTGGCGAGAACATTGAGACGCCCCCGGTGGGCCATCCCCATGATGATCTCTTCCACCCCGCTGTCGCCGGCCTCTGCAATCAGCCTATCGAGCAGCGGGATCAGGGACTCTCCCCCCTCGAGCGAAAAGCGCTTCTGCCCGACGTACTTCGTATGCAGGAAGTGCTCAAAGCCCTCCGCGGCCGTCAGCCGAGAGAGGATATCCTTGCGGTCCTTGTCCGTCAGTTCCGGCTTGTTGAGCCTGGGCTCCATCCGCTCTTGGAGCCAATCGCGCTGACCCTTGTCGGCGATGTCCATGTACTCGACGGCGAAGGTCTCGCAATAGGTGGCGTGCAGCAGGGCGACGAGTTCGCGGATCGTCGACCGGGTGCATCCTCTGAAATTGGTGCACTCCACCAGCCGATCGAGGTCCGTTTCACTGAAGCCGAACTCCGCGGGTTCCAGGAAGGGATGACTGGTCTGGTTGCGGCCTAGGGGATCGAGGTGGGCGATCAGATGACCAAACTCACGATACGAGTGAATGACGTCGAGCACGCCTAGGTTCCACTGCGCCTCGGCTGCCGGCGCGGCGGTGTGCCCGCCGTTTCCCCGTGCGATTTCGAAACCGGCAAAGAAGAGCGCCCATTGCTCGTCGACCGAGTTGCGGTCGCGCAGGAACTGCCGGTAGAGGCTGTCCACGTAGTCGGGGTTCGCCCGAGTGATGAAATCCAGGTCGATCACGGTCTTACCTCATGTGGTGCGAGCCCAGCATAGCAGCAGAGCGCCCCCCACGGCAGCCTCAGCATACCGAGCCCGGCGGAGGAATTACAGCAGCGCTGGATTGGCC
>DASVHW010000387.1 GCA_036382395.1 Candidatus Binatia bacterium
TCTCTGACCTCAAACTTCGGACGAATGGCGGGAGGAATGCGCGAAAGGGATTGTTCCACCGCCTCCACATCAACGCCACCTGGCACGCCGTCACCCTCCGCGCATTCATTGCGCCAGATACCTCCTGATTGTCAAGACAACGCTCCATTTCCCATGTTAGCTGAGTTCCCCGCCCCGAGTAACTCTAGGCTGGAACGCTCGCGAGGCCGGACGAGCCGGTGCTGGTGGCGTGGTCGGCTTCGGCGCTTACGGCACTCCCGCCCAGCACGTCAAATTGGGACACCCGCGGCTTGAAATTCCGACACTCAGCTCCGAAATAGGACAGTACCCGGTGACAGGTCTCCCTTGCGCTGCCGGTCCCTGGCCGTCTAAGGTCCGATTGCCATGGCGCACCGGACTGGCAGCGCGGATCTTCCTTTACATGGCGGTCAGGTACCGCACTGGCTCGCCGCACGGATGGCCCGTCTCGGACGGGTCATCGTCGAAGCCATCGTGCAGCATTACGGGCGTGACGAATTCTTACGCCGCCTGGCGCATCCGTTCTGGTTTCAATCGTTCGGCGCGGTGATGGGAATGGACTGGCACTCCTCCGGCATCACGACGAGCGTGATGGGCGCGCTCAAGCGCGGCTTGGCGCCGGTGCGGCAGGAGCTCGGAATTCACGTCTGCGGCGGGCGCGGCAGGCATTCGCGCGCCACTCCCGCCGAGCTCGTCGCTGTCGGCGAGCGGGTCGGCGTAGACGGTGACCAACTGGCACGCACCAGCCGTCTGGTCGCCAAGGTCGACAGCGCCGCGGTGCAGGACGGCTTCGAACTCTATCTCCACAGTTTTGTAGTTACCGACGACGGCACCTGGGCGATCGTGCAGCAAGGGATGAATGTCGAACGCCGGCAGGCGCGGCGCTACCACTGGCTCTCCGAAGGCTTGCAGAGTTTTGTCGATCAACCGCACGCGGCGATCGACGGCCCGAATCAGGGACTGATCGTCAACCTCACGGACCGTCGCGCCGAGGACTCGCGTCGCTGCCAGGTGCAGCTGACGCGCGGTGACCCGGACCGCGTGGTGGCGATGCTCCACAAGGTCCGTGATGGGGCCGCACCGCATCTCCACATGCCGGCACATCACGACGTGCGGTTGTCCGATGTGCTGCTGCGCCGCTTGCGCGCAACACTCGTGGCCGCAGCCGATCGCGGGCCGGCAGA
This sequence comes from Candidatus Binatia bacterium, assembly GCA_036382395.1. NCBI lineage: Bacteria > Candidatus Binatota > Binatia (SeqCode) > Binatia bacterium. Next base: position 1,203 of record DASVHW010000387.1, read on the forward strand.
TTTCGCCGAATTGCTGCTGGTCCCTGGGCTCGGGGCCCGCACCGTCTTCGCGCTGGCCATGGTCAGCGAAGTCGTGCACGGCGCGCCGTGCCGCTTTTCCGATCCAGCCCGCTTCTCGCTCGCGCACGGTGGCAAAGACGGTCATCCGTTTCCGGTACCCGTGAAGGTGTACGACGAAACCATCCGCGTCATGCGGAGCGCTGTCGATCACGCGACGCTTGGTCTCGACGACAAGCTCGCGGCGATTCGGCACTTGGACGAGCAAGCGCGGGCGTTGGAGCACGCCGTGACGGGTCCGAGTCTCAAACAGTTCGTTGCGCGCGAGTCCCTTGACGCTAGCGACTACGGCGGCAGAACGGTCTGGGACCAGGGCCGGAGTTCGTCGGTCGTAGGCGAGCAACCGCCCCCGCGACGCAAACCGCGTCAGCTCGTCCTGCTGTAAGCCGGGGCAACACCGTCGCGTGGGTACACCCTGCCAAGGTGCGCGGGTGTGCAGGATGAAGCCTGCCGCTCCGAGCCTCACCCATGAATCTCCAATTCGTCAGCGCAGCGGTTTGCCCCACTCGGTTTGGTGGCGCAGCGGGGCCTTGAGCACCTTGCCTGCCGGGTTGCGCGGCAACAGCTCATTGCGCACGACGATGTACTCCGGGATCTTGAAATCGGCCAGGTGCTGGCGGGCGAACGCCCGCAGCTCCGCCGGATCGATCGTTTGGCCTGGGGCCGGCACGATGATGGCGCCGACCTTCTCGCCCATCATGGTGTCCGGCACGCCCACCACCGCCACCTCGAACACCGCCGGGTGCGCCTGCAGCGCGTTCTCCACCTCGACGCAGTACACGTTCTCACCGCCGCGATCGATCATGTCCTTCTTGCGGTCGACGATGTACGTGAGGCCTTGCGCGTCGATGCGCGCCAGATCGCCGGTGTGTAACCAGCCCTTGATGAAGGTCTCGGCCGTAGCCTGCGGCTTGTTCCAGTAACCGGCCACGACATTGGGCCCACGCACCAGCAGTTCACCCACACCTGTTTGTGGGTCGGGCTCGACCACGTCGAGATCGACGACGGGAGCCGGGAAGCCGACGCTGTCGGCATGTTCGACGGCATGCTCGTGGGGCAGAAAGGTGCTGATCGACGAGGTCTCCGTCAGCCCGAAGCCGTTGCCGACGCGGGCGTTGGGAAACTTCGCCATGATCTGGTGCACGAGCGCCGGGGCGATAGGCGCGCCGCCGTAGCTGGCCCAGCGCACGCCGGACATGTCGAACTCGGAGAAGTTGGGCTGCTGGATGGCGAACCAGTAGATCGCCGGCACCGACACCAGCAGGTTGATGCGCTCATCGCGGATGGCGTGCAGGAAAGCCTGCACATCGAAGGCCCGCATGATCACCGTGGTGCCGCCCTGTTCGACCGTCGGGAGAAGCTGGCTGTCGCACCCGGTGGCGTGAAAGAGCGGCACCGAAATCAAGTTACGGATGCCGCGCCCATCGACCGGCAGGTGCACGACACGCCGCGCCGTCTCCGTGTTCGATAGGAAGTTGGCGTGCGTCGTCATCGCACCCTTTGGAAACCCGGTGGTGCCGCTGGTGTAGAACAGCGCGGCAAGATCGTCGATTGCAAGATCCTCGACGACGAACGGCGCCCCGTCGGGAAGAGGCTGGCCCGGCTCGAACACGAGACGAGAGCCCGAGTCTTCCACCACGTACTTCACCTCCGGCTCGGCAAAGCGCGTATTCACCGGCACCACCACCGCGCCAGCCATCAGTCCGCCGAAGAAACTCAGCACCCAATCGAGCCCGTTGGGGAGATGATTGGCCACCCGATCTCCCCGCTTGATCCCTTGCGCCCGCAAGCCGCCGGCAACGCGGACACACCGATCCCACAGTTGCTGATACGTGACTCGTTCTCCGCCGATCTCGACGATGGCCTCGGCATCGGGAATGCGGTCGACCGTCCTTCGCAACATCTCGACCAGCGAACGCGGCCGGTCGAGATAGCGCGCGATGCCGTCGGCGCCGCGCGCAATGCCGCTCATGTCGAAGGGCTGCGCCCGGCCTCGGTGCGGTGGGCCGCTCCCCGCTGGGTCGCTCCGGGCGGCTTCGGGCGAAACGTGACTCGCGGACGACGACTTTCCGCCTTCAGGCGCCCTGGCCATCAGTACGCTCCTCCGTGCTCGAAAATGCGCCGCGGGTTCTCGACCATCATCTGACGGATCTGTGCCTCGGTGACCCCCCGCACGCGAAGGGCCGGCAGCACCTCATCGGAGATCAACGTGTATTTCCATTTGGGCAGCGCCGCCTCCTTCATTTCGACGTCCATCCAGTCGATGAAGCAGGAGGCGTCGTGGGACAGAACCATTTTGCCCGCGTAGCCTTGCTTGCACAGCTCAGCCACGGTGTTCACCCGATCCTCGAACGGCAGCATCACATCGATGCCGAAGCGGTCCATGCCGATGTAGGAGCCGTTGTCCGCCAGTTCCTTCAGGTAATCCAAATCAGTGGTGTCGCCGCAGTGGCCGATGATCACGCGGCTCAGATCGACGCCCTCCTCCTTGAACACGCGTTGCTGGTCTCGTCCGCGATGCGTGTGAGCGTGCGTGTGCGTGGTGATCGGCACACCGGTCCGGCGGTGCGCCTGGGCAACGGCGCGCAGCACGCGCTCAACCCCCGGCGTCAGACCGGCGACCTCGGTGGCGCACTTGAGTATGCCGGCCTTGACGCCGGTGCCGGCGATACCTTCGGTGATGTCCTTCACAAACATATCGACCATCACCTCCGGCCCATCGAGCGGTGTCCCGGGCCCGCGCAAATGGAAGTAGAACGGCAGCTCGTTGTAGGTATACAGGCCGGTCGCGGCGACGATGTTCAGCTTCGTCTGCCGCGCGACGCGCTCAATGCGAGGGATGTGGCGGCCAAGACCGATTACCGTGGGATCCACGAGCGTGTCCACACCGCGAGACTTCAGCTCGTTGAGCTTGGCCACGGCGTCGGCCACGCGCTCCTCCTCGTTCCAGTTGCCGGGATAGTTCTGCTGGATCTCCGGGCTCAGCACGAACACGTGCTCGTGCATGAGCGTGACGCCGAGTGTGTATGTGTCGATCAAGCCCCGAACGGTCTCTACGTGCATCGGCTCCTCCTTACGTGTCTGCGGCGGACATTCTGCATCGGAAATGCCCGTATCGCCAGCGCCTGCAGTACTAATTCAAACGGCCGCCGTCGAGCGCTATTCCACTTCCCATCTTGCCGCGGACCGGGCGCGTTGTTAACCAATCTGGTGTGGCAAGACAACGGGCGGCGTCTCGCCTCAGCGTCCTTCTCCTGGCGACGTTGGCAGGGTGTTCAACGACTATCAAGCCCGCGCCGCCGCCAGTCGAGCAGTTGGATAAAATCACTGCGGCGCGGACGGTTATCCCGGGACCAGGGCACCTGCCGGCCTTGATCGGACGGCTGCAGCAGCACCGGGTCGAATCCGGCGAAACGTTGTTGGATATCGCCCACGACGCCGGTCTCGGTTTTCAAGAACTGCAGGACGCCAACCCGAAAATGGACGAGTGGGTCCCCAAGGCCGGCGCGGACGTCGTCATTCCGTCGCGCTGGATCATTCCCCGCTCACGCTACCGCGGGCTGGTCATCAACATTGCAGAAATGCGGCTCTACCTGTTTCCCACGCACGCCCGCCCGGGCGAGTCGGTGTACGTACGCACATGGCCGGTGGGCATCGGCACCGATCACGCGCCGAGCCCGGTCGGCCCGTTTACGGTCCGGTCGAAAGACAAGAACCCGACGTGGATTGTGCCGGTCTCGATCCAGCAAGGGATGGATGAGCCGAGAGGCGTCGTGCCGCCGGGACCCGACAACCCCTTGGGTGGGTACCGTATTCGGCTGTCCAAGGGGCTGTATGAGATTCACGGCACGGACGTGCCCTGGTCGATCGGCCGCCAGACCACGCACGGGTGCATCCGCTTGTACCCTGAGCACATCGCCGAGCTGTACACACTGGTTCAGCCTGGAACGCCCGGCGAACTGATCTATCAGCCGGTGAAGTTCGGTGAGGACGGCGGGCAGATCTACGTCCAAGTGCACCGTGACCTCTACCACCGCATCCGCAATTTGGAGGCTTACGCGTTCACCCAGGCGAAACGGGCCGGGATCGC
>DASVHW010000388.1 GCA_036382395.1 Candidatus Binatia bacterium
ACGGGGTCACCGTGGATGAGGTGCTGACGATGGTGAACATCGCCCTCGGCAACACACCGGTGGCCGACTGCCTGAACGGCGATGCCAGCGGCGACGGTAAGATCACTGTCGACGAGATTCTCTCGGCCGTGAACAACGCGCTGAACGGCTGCCCGGGAGTGTGAAGGACTGCTGCGGAGGAGGATCAGTGCATGACACCCCACCGCATCGGTGACCTAGCCGAATCGCGGGCCCGCATCAGCGTCGCCGATCTACTGGCGGCAGGTGGCGTCCGGCCTGTGAATCTCGTCAAGCGTAGCGGCGACACATTGCGCCTGGCGCTGCAGGCAGATGTGCTTGCGGTCGCGCACGGGACAGAACCAGATTCGCTTTCCTGGCAATCGAGGGCCTCGGTGAGGTCGGGCCCAAGGGATGGGCAGGTAAAACTGGCACCAGCCACTGCGGCGCTTGTTTCTTAGGAGGCAACTCCTGAGTAGGCGTCGGGTGACGCCGTATCGAAGGATTCTCAGGGGCCGTATCGAGGGACCATCTGAGAAAAACGACACAGCCTTGACACTCCTGGAGGCTTGTGATTAACCCCGGCCGGAATCGCTGAGCCAAACCATGAGGGCACCGACGAGGTGCCTCTTTTTTTATTGTCGCTGGCATGGAGAGCGTCGCATTCTCGAACCGATCTACCGAAGCGGCCCTGGCGCTGTCGGACTTTCAGTTCGCCTTACCGGCTGAGCTGATCGCGCAGGTGCCGGCCGAGCCTCGCGACCATGCCCGCCTGATGGTACTCGATCGTCGTCGGCATGGCGTCGAGCACACCCAGGTCCATACACTGCCGCAACATCTGCGCCCGGGCGATCTGCTGGTGGTGAACGACACGAAAGTCATGCCCGCACGCCTGTTCGGTCGCACCGGCTCGGGCGCAGCGGTCGAATTGCTCCTCATCCGGCCAACGGCCGAGTCGTTATGGCTAGGTCTCGGGAAGCCGGCTCGCCGGCTGCGCCCAGGCACGGCCCTCAGCTTTCCAGAAGGCACGCACGCGACCGTTGTCGCCGCCCATGGCGACGGCCACTACAGCATCGCATTCGACGACACGGTAGCCATGCCCGGGCTCCTGGAGCGGCACGGTGAGATTCCCTTGCCGCCGTACATCCGCCGCCCTGACGGTCCCCTTCGGCTCGATCATACTCGGTACCAGACCATTTTTGCCGCGCATGCGGGCGCCGTGGCGGCACCGACGGCGGGATTGCATTTTACCGAGGAGCTGCTCACCGCGCTGCAGACGCGGGGCGTGCTGGTGGCACGGCTCACCTTGCACGTCGGCCCCGGCACCTTCCTTCCGGTGCGTTGCGCCGACCTCAGCCACCACGCCATGGAGGCCGAATGGTGCGAGATTCCTGAAGCCACCGCGGCCCTCGTCGCCCAAGCCAAGGCGGCTGGTAGCCGCGTCGTCGCCGTCGGCACGACAACGACACGGGCGCTGGAGTCGGCGGCGTTACTGGACGGCACGGTGCGCCACGGTGTCCGCTGGGCGGACCTCTTCATCACGCCCGGCTATCAGTTCCGTGTGGTCGATGCCTTGTTCACCAACTTCCACCTGCCGGGGTCAACCTTGCTCCTTCTGGCCAGCGCATTTGCCGGCCGTGATCCCATTCTTGCCGCCTACGCCGAAGCGGTCTCACAGCGCTATCGCTTCTACAGTTACGGCGATGCCATGCTGATCCAATGAGCCCCATCTCGCACGCCGCAGGTGTCCTGGACCCATCGCCGGATGTCACGGCGGCGCCAACCCCAACCGTATCGGCACCCGCGTTCGATCTCGCGGCAACGCCGTCAGACGGCAACGCCAAAGCCCGCTGCGGGCGCCTGACCACCGCTCACGGCCTCGTCAACACGCCAGCCTTCATGCCGGTTGCAACCCAGGGCACGGTCAAAGGCATCACCCCCGCCCAACTCAGAGACATTGGTGCGGAGATCGTCCTCGCCAATGCGTACCACCTGGCCATACGGCCCGGGGCCGCCCTCATCCGGGAGCTGGGCGGGTTGCATCGCTTCATGGGTTGGGACGGCCCGATCCTCACCGACAGCGGGGGGTATCAGATTTTCAGCTTGGCTGCGTTGCGCAAGATCTCGGACGGCGGGGTGAACTTCCGCTCCCATCTCGATGGTGCGCCCATATTCTTGACGCCGGAAGATGTGGTTCGTATCCAGATCGATCTGGGGGTGGACATCATCATGGTCTTGGACGAATGCGTCCCTGCCGGCGCGACCCGCGCGCAAGCCGAAGAGGCGGCGGCACGCACCTTTCATTGGGCGGATCGATCCCGTCAGGTGGAGACCGCGCCCGGGCAGTTGATGTTTGGAATCGTGCAAGGATCCACGTATAAGGACTTGCGCATCCAGCAAGTGCATGAACTTGTAGCTCTCGACTTTCCAGGCTATGCGGTGGGCGGACTGAGTGTGGGGGAAAACCGGGAGATCACGATGACGGTGGCAGAGGAAACGGTGGCAGCCTTGCCCGGGGATCGGCCGCGGTACCTGATGGGGGTGGGGTTGCCCGAGGATCTGATCCGATTTGTCGGCATGGGCTACGATATGTTCGACTGCGTTCTGCCGACGCGCAACGGCCGCAACGGGATGCTGTTTACGTCCGTGGGCCGGCTCAACATTCGCCTGGCCCAGCATGCCCGTGATCACGCGCCCGCAGACGCCAATTGCAGCTGCTACACCTGCCGCACGTTCAGTCGGGCCTACCTGCGCCACCTGGCGGCCGCCAATGAGATGCTTGGGGCACAGTTGGTGAGTCTGCACAATCTGCATTTCTACCTCCAGTTGATGCGCGACATGCGAGCGGCAATTTCCGCCGGGCGGTTTGCAACTTGGGCTGCGGAGCGCCTGGCTCACCTGACTGCGGAGGCTGATGCATGATAAGTCCGGCCTGGGCACAAGCGGCGCACGGCTCGCCCGCATCGCCGTTGATCCAGTTTGCACCACTGGTCTTGATCTTCGTCGTGTTCTACTTCCTGCTCATCCGTCCCCAGCAGCAGAAGGCCAAGGAACAGCGGACGATGATCGCCAATCTCAAACGCAATGACGAGGTGGTCACGACCGGCGGCTTGTACGGCAAGGTGGTCGCCCTGACCGATAAGGTCCTGACCTTGGAGATCGCGCCCAACGTTCGCGTGCGCGTTGAGCGGGCGCAAGTCGTCTCGCTGGCCAAAGCCGGTGGCCCAGAGGACGCCAAAGAGAAGGAAAAACAGAAGTGAGAAATCAGAGCCTATTCTATCGCACACTGCTCATTCTGGGTCTCACCGCATCCGCGATCGTGTATCTGGTGCCCACGTTCGTGACCGACCTGCCCCAGTTCTGGAAGGATTACCTGCCGAGCCATCGCATTCATCTCGGGCTGGATTTACAGGGCGGCACGCACCTGGTGATGACGGTGGACGTGCAGAAGGCACTGGAAAACTCCCTCGATCATAACGTCGAGGAGCTCAAGCGTGAGCTCAAAGAGGCGAAGATCGGCATCACGGCCGCCGAACGCAAGGACACCAGCATTCAGGTTCGCGTCAACAACAGCGAACGCAACCAGTTCACCGACCTCGTGAAAGAACGCTTCCCAAACCTGACCATCGAGAACTCCAGCACCGAAGACGACACCGCCAACATCCAGCTGGTCTTTTCCAAACGCGAGGAGCAGCACCTGCGCGAGTCGGCGCTCGATCAATCGCTCGAGACGATCCGTAACCGTATCGACCAATTCGGCGTCAGCGAACCCATCATTCAACGTGAAGGCTCCCAGGACATCTTGATCCAATTACCCGGCATCCAGGATCCGCAACGCGCCAAGGACCTCATCGGGCGCACGGCAGTACTGGAGTTCAAGGTGCTGTCGGAAGTTCCGGACCCTGAGGAGTACCTCTCCGGCAAGAAGCCCTTGCCGCCGGGAACCGAGATCCTCAGCGGAGCGGAGGCAGATCGCACCGGCGGGCGGAGTCAGACGCCCAAGTACCTGGCGGAAGCCAAGACCTTGATGACCGGAGATGTGATTTCCGATGCCTTGGTGCGGCCGGCGACCCAGCTCGAGGGCCCGTACGTCGCCCTCGAACTCAACGCCCGTGGCGGCAAGCAGTTTGAGGATCTCACCGGCGCCAACGTCGGCCGGCGTCTGGCCATCATCCTCGACAACAAGGTTTATTCCGCACCGGTCATTCGTGAACGCATCAGCGGCGGGCGGGCATCGATCACCGGCAACTTCGACATCAAGGAGGCGCGGGACCTGGCGATCGTGCTGCGCGCCGGCGCGCTGCCGGCACCGGTACGCGTGGCCGAGGAGCGCACCGTGGGTCCCTCGCTGGGCAAGGATTCCATCCGGCAGGGAATTACCTCATTCGTCGTCGGTGGCTCATTGGTCATCATCTTCATGCTCGTGTACTACAAATTTGCGGGCGTCTTGGCTGACATGGCATTGATTTTCAACATCCTGTTCTTGATGGCGGTACTCACGGCGATGCAGGCCACGCTGACCCTCCCGGGCATTGCCGGGATCGTGCTCACCATCGGCATGGCGGTGGATGCCAACGTGCTGATCAACGAACGTATCCGTGAAGAGCTGCGCTTGGGCAAGACCGCCCGTGCCGCCATTGACGCCGGCTATAAGCGCGCCCTCCCGGCGATTCTCGACACCAACACCAACAGCTTTTTGGCGGGTCTGATCCTCTTCCAGTTCGGCACAGGCGCGGTGCGGGGTTTTGCCATCACCCTGTGCATCGGTCTCGTCAGCAGTGTGTTCACCGCCGTCGTCTGTACGCGTGTGGTGTACGACTACCTGCTCACCTACCGCCGCCTGCAGAACGTGAGCGTGTGATTTATGGAAAACACCAAGTTCAGGGAAATCATCAAACCGGGCACGAACTTCGACTTCATCCGCTTCTGGCTCGTCGCCCTCGTCATTTCGTGGGTGCTGATTGCGATCGGCATCGGCTCGTTCATCTACCACGGCGGGCCCAACTACGGGATCGATTTCTCCGGCGGGGTCATGGTGCACCTGCGCTTCAGCAAACCGCAGTCGATCGGCGACATCCGTGCCGGGCTGAGTACGGTCGGGCTGGGCGATTCGACCATCCAGGATTTCGGCGCCGGCAGTACCGAGTATCTGGTACGCCTCCCCGTTGAGGCGAGTGAAACCAAAGGCATCAGCGAAACCCTGACACAGGCCCTCGCAACCAAGTTCGGCAAGGAGTCCTTCGAGGTGTTGCGCATCGAGTTGGTCGGCCCGCGGGTCGGCAAGGAACTCCGGCAACGAGCCGTGCTTGCGGTGGCTTTTGCGACGCTTTTGATGGGTGCCTACATCTGGTTCCGCTTTGAGCTGCGGTTTGGCGTCGGGGCGGCCATCGCCTTGGTGCACGACGTGTTGATTGCGGCCGGGGCACTCTCCCTCGTCAACTACGAGATCGATCTGACCGTGGTGGCGGGGCTGCTGACCGTGGTCGGTTTCTCGGTGCACGACACCGTGATCGTCTGCGACCGGATCCGCGAAAACATGCGGAAGAGCCGGCGCGATTCCATGGCCACCATCATCAACCGCAGCATCAACGAAACCCTCAGCCGTACCGTGCTCACCACCGGCACGGCCATCCTGGTCGTCCTGTCCCTCTTCTTCTTGGGCGGCAACGTGATCCGCAGCTTCGCGTTTACGCTCCTCGTGGGTTTCGTCATTGGAACGTACTCCTCGATTTACATTGCCAGTCCCATCGTGTTGTGGATGGATCCCTCCCGCGGGCGACGGAACCGCTGAATGACCGTGGCGCGGCGCTGGAAGCTGCTTCCCCGCCAGCCTGAAGTCGACAATCTTTTGTGCCGCGAGCTGGGGATTCCCCCGTTGCTGGCGCACCTCCTCGCCTGCCGGGGCGTCACCACCCCGGCGGCAGCGTCCAGCTTCCTGAACCCGCGCCTTTCGGAACACCTGCGCTCGCCGATGTTGTTTCGCCACATGCCGGCTGCGGCGGACCGCGTCATTCAGGGCCTGCGCCGCAACGAGCGCATCGGCATTTACGGCGACTACGACGTCGACGGCATCAGCGGCAGTGCCATCCTGGTCCGCTTTCTGCGAGCCCTCGGGCAGGAACCGGTTCTCTATATCCCACATCGGCTACGTGACGGTTACGGCGTCAGTGAAGCCGGCGTACGCCAACTGGCAGCAGCAGGCGTACGGCTGATGATCACCGTGGACTGCGGCGGCGTGAGCCACCGCGAGATCGCCCTTGCCGGCACACTCGGGATGGAAACGATCGTCTGCGACCATCACCAGGTGTCCGGTACGCCGCTCCCTGCCCACGCCGTCTTGAACCCGATCGAGGCTGACGCCGGCTTTCCGTTTAGCGGGCTCTGCGGCGCCGGCGTCGCCTTTTATCTGGCGTTAGGCGTGCGCCTGCGGCTGCGGGAAGCTGGGCACCAGAACCTCCCGGATCTGCGCCGCTACCTCGATCTGGTGACGCTGGGCACTATCGCCGACATCGTCCCACTCATCGAAGAAAACCGCGTCCTGGTGAAACACGGCTTGCGCGAGTTGATGCAAACCCAGTGTCCCGGTCTCGTCGCACTGAAGGCCGTCAGCGGCGTCAGTGCGGTTTCCACCGGCGTCGTCGGCTTCCGTTTGGCACCACGCCTCAACGCGAGCGGGCGGCTCGCCGACGCGACCCAAGCGGTCGAGCTGCTGACCACCGATGACTGCGCGCGCGCCGAGCAGCTCGCCGCCGAATTGGACCAGGAAAACCGTAACCGCCAAGCGATTGAGCAGGAGATCCTGGCCGACGCGGTCCGCCGCGTGGAAGGTGACGGCGATTTCGCCGATCGGCGGACCATCGTACTGGCATCCTCCGATTGGCACCCCGGCGTGATTGGTATCGTAGCGTCCCGCTTGGTGGAGCGCTTTTATCGGCCGGCGGTCCTGCTCGCCATCAGTAGCGATACCGGGATCGCACGCGGTTCGGGGCGAAGCATCCGCGGCTTGAATCTGCACGAAGCCTTCAAGGTCTGCCGTCAATCCCTGGAGGGATTTGGCGGCCACCGCATGGCTGCGGGCCTGAGCATTCGGCAGGAGCGGATCCCAGTCTTTGCCGAGCAATTCGAGGCGGCGGTACGGGCGGCGACACGGCCGCAGGATTTCGTCCCGGAGACCACGATTGACGCCGAGCTGACGCTGGCCGAGGTTGGTGAGGCGCTGGTGGAGGAGCTGGGCCAGCTGGAACCGCACGGCTCCAGCAACCCGGAACCGGTTTTTCTCTCCCGTAACGTCGCCGTCGTCTCGCGCCGGACGGTCGGCACAAATCATCTGAAGCTCTCCCTGCGTGACGGCAGTCGTACACTGTCGGCCATCGGCTTCGGCATGGCGGAGGCCTCGATCGCCGAGGGGGCCGCTCTCGATATCTTGTTTTCACCCGAACGCAACGAATGGAACGGAACCACGTCGATTCAGCTCCGCCTGCGCGATCTGCGGCACGCCGCAAGCAAATGAGCGTACCTTATCGATCGGACGATCGGATTAGTCCGCCGCAACCCCGGAACCGGGCTAGCCTCCGCTTCCAACTTGACTGAACTAACACAGCGTGTTACCGGTTTGCGGTCAGTGGCGAACATTGCTGCCAAGAGCTGTGAGTGATGGAACGAGACGACGCGATCTTGAACAGCAAGGATGTCGCCCAGATTCTCGATCTCAGCCCCGACACGGTGAACGAGTACGCGCGCAAGAGCATCCTGCCCGCTTTCAAGAAGGGGCGACAATGGCGCTTTCGCAAGCGGGACATCGCGCTTTTCAAGCGTCAGCTGCACGGGGAGACGGCGGCCTGAGCGGACGCCAACGCAACGCCAGAAGCCCACGTCACAATAAGAGCGGAGAGATCATGTCGAGCATAGAAGAGGTCCAAGCGCATCAAAGCAAGATCTACTACGAGTTTTCGCACCTGTATGACCGGCTCTTCACCCGGGTCTTCTATCCACGCATCGCCCATGTCATCCGCTCGCTGAAGATCGAGCCCGGGGCACGCGTGCTCGAAGTCGGCGTCGGAACCGGCCTATCTTTCGACGCCTATCCGACGCACTGTCAGGTCACCGGTGTAGACCTGGCGCCGGACATGCTCGAACAGGCACAGGAGAAGATCGGCCGGAACGGATGGCGACACCTCAAGGTCATCGAGATGGACGCCATGAACCTGAAATTCCCCGACAATGCCTTCGATTACGTCATGGCTTTCCACGTCGTAAGCGTAGTGCCCGATGCCGGACGTTTGATGAGCGAGGTGTTGCGGGTCAGCCGTCCAGGCGCGACCATTGCCATCATCAACCACTTCCGCAGCCGCAACCGCTTGTTGGCGGCGATGGACAGTTTCATCGAGCCGATCACCCGCCGGCTGGG
>DASVHW010000389.1 GCA_036382395.1 Candidatus Binatia bacterium
AGGTTGATCGAGCCCTCGACGCGGCCATCGATATAGAGAGATTCAGACCCCGTGACCTCACCCTTGATGACCAGCGACTTGCCGATCGTGGCCTGGTCCTGCGAATTCACGATGGCGTTGCGCGGAGCCGAAGCCGGCGCCGGTTCCGTTGTCGGAGTGAAGGGGGGAGCGGTGGGGCGCTGCGGCTCCGGCGTTGCGGCCGGACCGCTGGGCTGATTGGTGGGCTTCCACATGGCGATACAGGTCCTTTCGTGACCAGGGGAGTAAAAAGTCAGTGTCGCACGTACACAGCCAAAGCCCCGGTTTTCGGGCTGGAAAACCTTTGTGCTTCAGTTGTCGTAAGTTGCTGGCGACACTCTTCCGTTGTAGCACAGATTTCCACTGCCTGCTTGGGCCGCTGGACTGCCGCGTGGTGTAATTCTTCTCCGGCGCTGGGAATTTGTTATATGGGGCCAAGGCCCAACGCGACGCCTCGATTCGCGCGTAACCCGCGGCGAGGTTGTGGTTTGGGGCATACGGCATAAGGGGTCCGGGAATCCAGCATGCAGCAAACTGTTACGAAACGCGTGCCGTCCCTAACGGGACTCGCGCTTTGTCCCACTCATACTCCCGGCACTCACGTGCCGGGCCATGGACTATCGCGCCTGCGGCGCTAAACTCGAGGTCTTGTTCCACTCGACCGATGGAACAAAGAGTTTTGTAACAGCCTGGCAGGTCCGGGCCCGACCTAGGTTTTTTGCCGTGCACCGTCTTTGCTTGCGCCCACCCTGCTTGCGTCCTAACATTCCAGATTCGCGAAATCCGGGGAGCCCCGCGTGATCGGCCAAACCATCTCCCATTACCGCATCGTGCAGAAACTCGGTGGCGGCGGTATGGGGGAAGTCTATGAAGCCGAGGACATCCGCCTGGGGCGCCGCGTCGCGCTCAAGTTTCTCCCCGACAGCATGTCCGGCGATCCGGTGGCCCTGGAGCGCTTCCAGCTCGAAGCCCGCACCACCTCGTCGCTGAACCACCCGGGTATTTGCACCATCTTCGACATCGCCTCGCATAACGGACTTCCCATCATCGTCATGGAGTTGTTGCAGGGGGAAACGCTGAAGGAGCGGCTCTCCCGCGGTCCGCTGCCGCCGGGTGAAGTGATTGATTACGGCATTCAGTTGGCCGACGCGCTCGAGGCAGCGCACCAGCTCGGCATCATTCACCGTGACATCAAGCCGGGCAATATTTTCCTGACCAAGCACGGCCATACCAAGGTGCTGGATTTCGGCTTGGCAAAGCTGAAAGCCGAACCCAGGGCACCCGAGTTGCAGCCGGTTGCGGCGACCCATCGCCCAACTTCGGAAGCGATCACGAATCTCACCTCGATTCCCGGCACGACGCTGTACATGTCGCCCGAGCAGGTCCGCGGCCAGACGCTCGACGAACGCACCGACCTCTTCTCACTCGGCGTGGTGCTGTACGAGGCGGCGACCGGCCACAAGCCCTTCGAAGCCCACAACGCGGTCTTGACCATGACCGCGATCCAGCACCAGCGACCGGTGGCGCCCTCGAATTACGACGCGGAAATGCCGTCGGGGCTGGAGCAGGTTTTGGGCGGACTGCTGGAAAAGGACCGGCGGTTGCGCTACCAGAGTGCGCGTGAACTCGCCGAGGATTTGCGCCGGCTGAGACGCCAGATGGAACTCCGTCAGGCCGAGGACAGCGATATCCAACTCGTCATTCAGCCCAGCAAGACCTTTCGCAAGCTGAGCCTGCGCCAAATCTATATTCTGCTCGGCGCGGCCGGCGCGATCACCACCATCCTGCTGGCGGTCACCATCTGGTGGGCCAAGCAAGCGTCTTCCAGCGGCGTGACCGGGGCCGCCAATAACACCATCCTGGTGCTGCCGTTCAACAACATCGCGCGTGATCCCGACGTGGACTACCTCCGCCTCGCGCTCGCGGACGAGCTGGTCAAGATCCTCGCTTACACGCGCTCCATGGAAATTCGCCCCGTTCCGACCGCGCCCAGGTATATGCGTGGTGAATTCGACCCGCAGCAGGCAGGCCGGGAATACAAGGCCGCCATCGTGCTGACCGGACACTTCATGGCGCAGGGCGCGCGCCTGACCATCACCATCGAGGCGATCGACGTCAAGCGCAACCGCCTGCTATGGCAGGGAAGCTTCACCGTCCCGCAGCAGAACCTGATTTCGCTGCAGGAAGACCTGGCATTCAATGTGAAGAGCGGCCTGCTGCCCGCGCTCGGATCGCAGGCGGCGATGCTCGCCAGCGCGACGCAACCGCGCAACGCCGACGCCTACGACCTGTATCTTCGCGGCGCGGCGCTCCCGCGCGATCCCGAGCCGAATTCCACCGCCGTCGTGATGCTGGAGCACTCGGTCGCGCTCGATCCCAAGTTCGCCCCGGCGTGGGATGCGCTCGGCCTCCGCTACTACTACGACGCGACCTACGCGGGCGGTGGCATGGAGGCCTTCGACAAATCGGCGGAGGCCTATGAGAAGGCGCTCAAGCTCGATACGAACCTGATCTCATCGGTCGCCCACCTGGCGCGCATCCGCGCCGAGCGCGGCCAGATTGCCGACGCCTACCGCGAAGCCCATGACCTGGTCGCCCGGCGGCCGGAGAATGCGCAGGCCCACTTCACCGTGGCCTACGTCTTGCGTTATGCCGGGATGCTGCACGATTCGGCCCGCGAATGTGACGCGGCGCTCGGGCTCGATCCCAGCAACTACGATTTCCGCTCCTGCTCCTTTGCCTTCGCCGAACTGGGGCGCACCACGCGCGCGCTGGAGTACGTGCACCTGGACAGCGGATCGGAATGGGCGGCAAGCGTCTCTCCGTTCATCCTGTTGCGCGAAGGCCGCATGGAGGAGGTGCGCATGGCGGCCGCCAAGATTCCGCCAGGCCCCACCTGGTTCGCCCCGCTCTTGCAGGCGTGCGTCAAGCCGGTCGCCCCCGCCGAGATGAAACGCCTGGCCGACCAGGCTGCGCCGCAACTGCTCGCCTTGCGCGACGCCGAGCTGCGCTACTACCACGGCGCCATCCTGTCGTATTGCGGACAGACGGACCTGGCGGCGAAGCTTATCCAGAGCGCCATCGCCGCGCACTATTGTTCCAATGTCGCCCTCTACACCGACCCGCTGCTGGCGAAGCTGCGCGCCACGCCGGCATTCCCCGC
>DASVHW010000390.1 GCA_036382395.1 Candidatus Binatia bacterium
GGCAAATGCGGCCCGCGACTCGTCCGATGCGAAGAAGTAGGCTTTATCCTTGTAGCCGAGTACCGGCGCGGTAGCTTTGTCGACCACTTGTCCGCTGACGGGATCATGTGCCTTGGAATACTTCTCCGGTTCTTTCTTGAACGTGTTGGCGCACATCGGGCAGCAGAGGTAATAGGTCTTGCCCTCAAACTCGTAGGGCGTACCGGCCTTCGGTTCCACCTCGTCCTGAAGCATGCACACCTTGGAACGTTCGACTTCTTGCGTCGCCGGCCCCGCCATCGCCGCGGTGGCGCTGATCAGCAGGCAGAACATGAACACGTGAATGCCGCTCCACTTCCGACTCTTCATAAACTCCCTCCTCTCGCAGCTGCCGACTCGCCCGCATGAACCTCCGCTCGACTACGCCAGCGCGGAGGGCTCGTCTCTTCGACGGCACTCGCGAACTTGGCGGCGTGGAGGCTGGCAGTCCACAAGAGCTAATTGCCAGAAACGAAGGGCTTTACAAGCCCGTTGAGCCACGCGCCAGCTGTGCGACATCTCGAACGCACAACGGCACGGCGGGCGGGTGGGCTCCTTGATCACGTCCGTTACCCTCAGGCACCGGTCGGTGCTAGACATAAGCCATGCTGCCCCGACCGGTAAATGTTGCCATCCACTGGAGCGTCGCTCTAGTCATCGCCTTCGTTGGCGTGGCTTGCGGGCTACGGCCCGCGGCGCCGCCCGCAGCGTGGGTTGGGGACGAGGTCATGAACTACCACCGCATCGAGAATGGACTGGCCACGGCCAACGTCATCACCGTTGCCGCACTACCAAAGCTTTTGGAGGCAGGCTTCAAGACCATCATCGACCTGCGTTCACCCACGGAAAGCGGGGTCGCCGAGGAAGCCGCTGCCGCTGAGCGCATCGGGCTCCGCTATGTAAACATCCCAGTGACTCTGGTGACGCTCTCGCCAGAGAGCGTGCGGAAGGTAGCCGAAGTGTTGGACCGATCGGCGAATCGGCCAGTGCTGGTGCACTGTGCCACCGGCAATCGCGTCGGTGCCGTGATGGAGTTGTATCGTGAAGCGATCCACGGAGTGGCGCATGAGGCCGCTCGCAACGAAGCGCGTGCGATCGGCCTGCAGGCCCCGGAGATGATCGAGGCTGTGGAGCGGGTCCGACGCCAAATGCAATGAGGTCGTCAGCATGGGACTGCAGCGCGGACTTTCCACCACTTGCGTGCACGCGGGCGAGTTAGCAGACGCCCACGGGGCGCCGCACACGCCGATTTACAACTCAACGACCTTTGGTTTCCCGTCCACCGCGGCGCTGCTCGACGTCGTCGAGGGACGCCGCGAGGGAGCCCTTTACAGCCGCTACGGGATGAACCCGACCATCAGGAGCCTCGAGGCAAAGCTGGCGTGCCTCGAGCACGCCGAGGCCGCGTTCGCGTTTTGCTCCGGGATGGCTGCCGAGGCCGCGCTCTTCCTCGCCCACGGCCGGCGCGGCGTCGTCGTGCTCGGCGATGCCTATGGCGGAACGCTGGAGCTCGTCGGCCAGCAGCTCCCGGAGCTGGGTATCCGCACGCAGCTCCTCCTTGGGCACCAGCTGCCGCAGCTCGAAGGCGTCCTCCAACACGGCGTCGGCGTGGTGTTTTGCGAGACGCCCACCAACCCCGGCCTCGAGGTGTTCGACATTCGGCGTCTGGCAGACCTCGCGCACGCGCACGGAGCGCTGCTGGCGGTCGACAACACGTTCGCCACACCGGTGAATCAACAGCCGCTCGCCTTGGGCGCCGATCTGGTCGTGCACAGCGGGACGAAATACCTCGGCGGGCACAGTGATGTCACCGCAGGGGCATTGATGGGCCCGCGGCGGCTGCTCGACGCGGTGGGACCATGGCGCAAGAACCTCGGACAAGTGCCAGCGCCGGAGACCGCCGCGCTGCTGATGCGCAGCATCCGGACGCTCGTGGTCCGAGTGCGTCAGCAGAACGCCACCGCGGCCGCCGTCGCACAGGCGCTCCAGGGACACGCGCGCGTTCGCCGCGTGCTGTACCCTGGGTTGCGTGACTTTCCCGGGCACGACCTCGCATCGCGGCAGATGTCCGGCTTCGGTGGCATGCTCACCATTGAGCTAGACGGAGCCTTCGAAGACACGGCGAGCGTGGTCGACCGGCTGCGTCTGTTCACCATCGCGCCGAGCCTCGGGGGAGTCGAAAGTCTGGTAACACAGCCCGTGACAACCACTCACCACGGCCTGTCGCGAGAGGAACGGGCGCGTCGCGGGATCTCCGACTCGATGGTCCGCCTTTCGATCGGCCTCGAAGATGCGGAAGACTTGATCACAGACCTGCGTCAGGCCCTCGACGCCACCGCGTCGCCTCGGTGACGCGATGAGCTCAAGTGAACACGACGGACGCCCGAGAGCTCTGCGTTCACCGCTGGCGCGCCAACTCCCGCCTGAAGCGCGATAAGACGGAATACGCGCGCGATCTCGTGTCGCAAAGCGCCCGGTGCGACGGAACGATTGGCGGTGCTCAAGCTCGGTCCTCGGCGCCACGATTGCTTTCCCCGTCCAGTTCGAAATCTCGCAGTCCGGAGACGATTGGGATCTCCGAACGCAAGAACAAGCATGATCGTCGCCGAACTCATATCATGTGCGGGTTCGCGCCGCCGCCCAACGCCTCGGCAATGAGCCGCGCGGTCCTTTCGCGTCGGTCTCTATCGCTTTGTTCAGCTCGCGCCTACGTTCGCCCCACAACGCTCGGCGCTGAGCGGCCGGCGGACTGACGAATGCAGCAAGCAACCGCGACCATGCCGGTCCGCTCCAGCGCCGGGTTAGCGTGCTTCGCCGGCCTCGCGCTCGAAAGACTTACGCAAGGCCCGAAGTGCGAGGGGTGGGAAGTCCACCAACACGAAGTAGTCGGCTGGATACAAATAGTCTTCTCCGCTTTCATCGATCACTCGCAAGTCACCGTCCTGCTCCGCCTCCGAATCGGAAAGTACCCGATAGATCTTCCGGAGTTCGAGGGATGCTGGGTAGTCGGTGTTGTCGACGCAGACTGCGAACCTCTGACTGCTTTTCGCCATACTCGCTCCTACGACAGGTAACGTTTTCGTTTGAACTCCTTCTTGCCGATGCCGTGCGCTTCGTACCAGTGCAATTCTGCACGCCGAACCCGACCGTTGGCAAGCCGTATGGTCGCGGCACCCTTCAGCTTGCGCCACCGTCCCTTGCCGTATCGCCGCTGAAGGCGCCGGAGGTCACGGATCTCACGACCTGTCGCGATGGCCTCGGCACCAACGATCTCGCTTAAGATTTCAAAGCGCACGCACGCACATATGCCACGCCTCTGTCGAGCACGCTAACGCCCAGCGTTCACGCGCGCGTGTCCTTCCGCGCCTCGCGTGGAACGGTTTAGTCGGCCTGCCTCACAAGTTCAACAACATCGTGAATTACCGAGTCGAGCCGCCGATTGGAAAGTGAGCGGCGCGAGTATTGGAGCGCGGCCCGTTGCGCGTTCAGACTCGTGTTGAACATCTCGATTACCCGAGACTTTGTCCACTGCTTGTCGAGCGTGAGCGGTGAGATCGCGCTGAGCTCGGTATGCAGGGCCCACCCCTCGCCGTTGGCGTCGACGATTTTGAAAGTCCGACCCGAAGGAAGCCTAACTTTGCCCATGCGGCGCTCGAACTGCTGCGCGGTTGAACCTGCAACGAGTTCTCCATCGATGTTGCAGATGATCGGAAAGCGTGGCCGGCGGAACACGTACGTCAATTTGCAATCGCCCATCGCCGGTGGATACCACGGCTCACCGCAGGATTGGAACGTTGGGTGTTCACCGAATCCAGATACCGCGCACTGATGCCGAACTTCCTTGTGACCGAGAAGCTACTGGACCGTCCGAATGCCCTTCGACACGTCTTGCCGCTCAGGTCCGTCACTGCGAAGCCTGCGGCTTGAGGCCCTCGATCGTCACTTCGTGCGTCGCTCCATCATCGGTCTTGTACCAGAACCGTTGCGGTCCAGAGACGCCGAAGTCGGTGACGCGATGACCGTTCTCGAATGGCAGGCGTCGCAGAGGGACGTAGGTCGGAAAGGTCGGAATTCAATGGCGCCGTTATGGTATCCGACTCTTCCGACCTACGTCCCTTTGCGCCACCCATCAGGTGCTCGCAGGTGACAATGCCGAAGTTGACGATGGTGCGATGAACCCTGTGAGTGTGCCGTAGTCGCTCAGCTGGCGCAAAGTTCATTCCCGAAGCGAACAAACGTCATGCACAGTTCTGCGAACTCCTGCGCCGAGAAAGTTACCGATTCTCCCAACCGGAAGAGCTTGCTTGTGCGGTGGTAGTTCATTACGAGGTTGCCACCTTCGGCCACATACTGCGGCGGACGAAGCGGCTGCCGTCCGCTCGGGCCATCGATCTCAAGCGACACCTTCTCCCATTTCACCACGAGTCCATCTGGGCTGTTCGAGTCTCGCTCGGTCACCGTGCCGCCCCGATGCACAAGACAGTTTCGCGCTTGGTTAATCGCCCGGACTTCGTCACCTAAACCAGGGGCGAGGGTGGGACTGTATTTGGTTAGCCGCTCAAGTTTGTCCGGAAGCCCGAGCCTGTGGAACTTGTCCACACCACCCACGATCTTGGTATTCCATTCTCCCGAGGGGACGCGCGCATCGCGCGTCCCTGGGATTCGGAACTCCTCCCAAAGGCTGTAACTGGCCGCGGCCATTCTGGCTCGCTCCAGGAACACGTTTAGAACTTCGACGGCGTCGCGAAGCCCACAAGTCAGAACTCACGTCTCAAAGGCGGCCTTCAACGGTTCCCCCTTCAGCATAGATACCTCTGCCGTGACAACGTGGAACCATGCACCTTTGAGAGGAAGCGTAGTGGGGTTGGCCGGGCCGGTGGGGACGGCGCGAACACCGAAGCATACCATGTCGATGCAGCGCTGAAGTCGATGGCAGAGCTCTGCAAACATGGCATCAAGATTCACCTGGACAGTCAGCTTCGGATCTTCCGACATGCTCCGTTCACCATCGGGAACTTTAGCCGCAGCGGCATACTCCGGTAAGTCCCGCCGCCCAACACCCGTTACTCTTACACGCCGAACGCTTGCTGGCCACCCGCGGCGGGCAGAACACGGCGCTGGCGCCAACCAGAATCGCGGCGTGCCCGCCGTCGGGTGCAGCAGCTCTGTTAGGTCCGCCTATGGTCATGGAAGGATGAGACGGCCAACTGGCGCAAAACCTGTGGCACCACGGGAAGCAGCTTGTTCTGCCATCTTCTTCATCTGCCTGAGATCATCGTCCTCCGGGACGAGCAAGAGGTACTGGTCAGCCGCCGTGACCGAGTCGGCGAATTTGCCCTCATAGTAGTACGCAAAGGTCAGTGCCCGCCACGCTCGCGGCAACGGCGTCTGCCCTGACAGCTCGATCGCTTTTCTGAGATTGCTTTCTCCGAGCGGTGCCCAACGCTGATCGGCATCCGTATAGAAGATGCCCAGCTCCAGGTAGGCGTCTACGTAGTCCGGTCGCAGTGCAATCGCGCGCTCTAGTTGAGCTACGCATTCGCGCCCGGCGCCAGTCACGTCGAGGTTATGCCCAAAGCGATAGAGCTCACCGAGGCGCCACTCGATTCCCGACTCCCCTGGATACGCTTGGGCAAGGTTCTTGAGTTCAGTCTCGGCATCCTTCCACTGCCTGTTCAACTCTCGCATTTGCTCCTCTGAAGCGACGTGCGCAGGGTATGCGTACCCACGAAGCGATGGACGCAGGGCCGCCAGCTTGGCGTCAATGTCTGCGAGACGCTCAACCGGTACAAGAGGGCCCCGCGCGCTCCGCTGTATCGCGCAGGACATTGGAAGCGCAGATACGAGTAGAATGACCGAAAACTCGATCGAGTTGCGGGTGCTACTCATTTCGGCTCGCTCACATCTCGTCGGTTCGTGACCTAACGTAAGAGGGTTTTTCCGCCATCCGGCCGCACGACGTGTGTGACGGCCTCAGGCGCTCGCGGCCGGATGGTGGAAAGGCCCCGTTGAACTGAACCGCTGTGCACGCGCCCCTACTCTCTATGGGGTTTGTATCCCAAGGAGTGGGCGCAAGGCAATGAACACGATGGGCCGGCAAGCCGTGGGGGTGGTGGGGCGGTGGCCATGTTCTCCTGCCAGGGTGCCGCAGGTGGTGACACGGCGGGCGGTACACGGCACACAGCGGCCCACTGGGATACCCCAGGCACACCGCGGCGTGACAAGCGCGCGGGTCGTTGAGAGGAGAAGAGGAAGGAGGGGAAGGGGTCGCTCTGGGTCATGAGGTGTCGGGGGGCTGCGGCGCGAGGAGTTCGATGATGCGCAGGGGAGCCCCGCACTGGGGGCAGCGCGGGGTGGTGTCCTCTGGGGCCACAGCCGCGGTGTCGGCACCCACCGGCAGCGGCGGGGCTGGGGTGGTGCCGAGCAACTCGCGACAGCGCGCCAGCTTCGCTTGGCGGCGCGCGGTGGCGGTGATCCCGTAGTGCCGGATGCGCATGAAGCCTTTCGGCACGACGTGCAGCAGGAAGCGGCGCAGGAACTCGGTGGCGGGCAGGGACAATTCCTTGCGCGCGTCGGGATCAGCGTAGTCGTCATACTCGAAGCGCACCACGCCGTTGGCAACGGAGAG
>DASVHW010000391.1 GCA_036382395.1 Candidatus Binatia bacterium
AGCGCGGCCTGTCCCGCTTCTAGTTGCTGTGCCAAGTCCTGTTTTTGCGCGACCAGGTCGTCGCGCTCTCGGCGCAACGCCTGTAGCAGGTTGTCCACCTCCGTGGCGTTGGACTCCATCGCGCCCATGCGCAGGAGCAAGCCGTCGTGTTCCGCTTGGAGTGCCTGCAGCGCGTGTTCAGCCGCAAGCCGCTTCGCATCGGCGCTACGCTGATAGCGCAATCGCTCGGATTCGGCCGCGAGCAGGCGCTCTTCCACGCTTGCCAGTTGGCTGTGCAGATCAGTGGTTTCGGTGGTGCGAAGATTCGTCAGCTCTGCAACTTGCTGGGTGAGCCGGTCACGCTCGGCCTTGATCGCCCGGCTGGCGGCCATGAGACGACGCAACGCCCGCCCGCGAAGCTCAAGAAAGTGCGCTGTTCTGCAGGTCCGAGGGGGTCTCCCAAGGGTGCGCACCTGCCACTCCGGCTGTAGGAACTCAGGGCATGGGGAGGCTGAGGATGAGCGGCGAAGATTCGGCAACCGGTGCTTTTGCGACACCGGAGTGGCGCCACAAAGTTCCGCGAGAGTTTCAGCTCATTTCGACAGTCGCGCGATGTACAAGCGGTAGTCGGACAGGTCCCCCACGGCGGTCAGCAACCGCTCTACGCTCACCGGCTTGCGGAGAAACGCTACTGCGCCGCCCTTGTAGCTTTGGATCAAATCGTCTTCGCGTTCGGAAGCGGTGAGGACGATTACCGGAATGTGGCGCAGGCGTCGATCGCCCCAGATCTCACGCAGGACGGCTCGGCCGTCGAGTTTTGGCATCTCAAGATCAAGGAGCACCATATCGGTGCCAGGATCATCATGGTGCGCGGAGCAACTCTCATAGAGGAAATCCAACGCCGCTTGCCCATTGTCGACGACCGTCAGTTGGTTGCCGATCTTGGCGCGTTCGAATGCCCGGCGGGTAATTTCGACGTCGTCCGGATCGTCCTCAACCAGAAGGATGCGTGCAATCCGCGCTCCGCTAATGTGCGCCTCCGTCATTGGCGAACCTCCCTTGCCGTCCTGCCGGCAGCCCCCCGTTGCCGTGCCTGCGGCCGCAACAGAAGAGAAGAATCAACCCCCCGGCTGGACCGACGGCAGCCATCGCGTATAGCAGCAAGGTGGTATAGGCGCACGCTCCGGCCATGTAATGTCAGGGGCACACTCAGCCCCTGGCGTCGCCGCCGGGGTGAAGCAGGCCTGCGGCATCGCGATCGACGAGCCACACCACCCGGCCCTGACGAGGCTGAACCGCCTGTGCCGGCCAGCGCTCGAATTGGCGCTCGCCCCGGAGCACATGGCGCAGCGTTTCCGCTTTGGCGCGACCACTGACCAAGAAGATCACCAGGCGTGCCTCGTTGAGGACCGGCAACGTCAGCGTGACCCGATACGTGTGAAGGTGCGCGGCATAGAGAGCGAGGGCCAACTTGTTCCTCTCCCCCAGCGCCGCGGCATGCGGAAACAGCGATGCCGTGTGGCCGTCTTCACCCATGCCGAGCAGGATCAAGTCAAAGCGGGGCCGGGCACACTGAAAGCTGGCGCGTAGCTCGTCCTCGTATTGGCGGGCGATGGCGTCTGGCGGCGACAGCTCGGTGCGGAACCGGTGGATGTGGTCAGGCGGAATTGGCACGTGCGCCAGGAGCATCTCGTGGGCCATCCGGTAGTTGCTGGCGGGATCGTTCGGGGGAACGACGCGCTCGTCGGCCCAGAACACTTCGGTCTGCTGCCAGGGAACCTGCTGGCGCAGCGGAGCATTCGCCAGCAGCGCATAGGCTGCCCGCGGGGTCGAACCGCCCGCGAGCGCAACCCGGAAGCGGCCGCGGGCGGCGGCGCTCTTTTGAGCGGCGCGGCTGAACTCACGCGCCGCCTGTTTGGCCAGGTTGTCCGCGCTGCCGCAGACCATCACTTCCGGCGCCGCGGCCGGTGCCATGGATACCCCGTTTAGCGGATCTCGCCGGCGTAGATCTGCATGACGGTGCCGAGGAACTTCAGCGCTTCCTCGCGCGGCCGTTGAAAGGAGTTGCGGCCGATGATCGAACCGAAGCCGCCGCCGTCACGGATGGCGCGTACTTCGTCGAGAATGGCCTCGGTTTCCTTGGCTTCGCCACCGGAGAAAATCACCACCCGCCGGCCGTTGAACGCGCTCTGCACCACGTGGCGTACGCGCTCGGCAAGGGTCCCGATGGGAATGCGCTGCTTCTCGTAGACCTTCTTGGCGGCGGCTTGCTCAATGTGGGCCGTTGGCGGTTTTACCTTGATGAAATGGGCTCCGAGCTGCGCCGCAATCTGTGCCGCGTAGGCCGCCACGTCGATCGCGGTCTCGCCTTCTTTGGACAGGCCGGAGCCGCGCGGATAGGACCAGACGACGACGGCGAGCCCCTTGCGTTTCGCTTCCTCGGCCAGCGCGCGGATCTGACCGTACATCTCGTTGCGCGCCGTCGACCCCGGGTAGATGGTGAAGCCGATGGCCGCGCAGCCCAGACGCAGCGCGTCGTCGACACTCCCGGTAACGGCAGGGCAGGGATCACCGCCGCTGAGCAAACTGTCGGAGTTGTTCAGTTTCAGAATGAGCGGAAGCTCGCCGGCGTACTCGGCCGCGCCGGCTTCGAGAAAGCCGAGTGGCGCCGCATAAGCGTTGCAGCCGGCGGCGATGGCCAGGTCAAAATGATAGCGCGGGTCGTACCCCGGCGGGTTGGGCGCGAAGCTGCGCGCCGGACCGTGCTCGAAGCCCTGATCCACTGGCAGGATCACCAAGCGGCCCGTCCCGCCCAGTCGGCCATGATTCAGCAGGCGGGCGATGTTGGTCCGCGTCCCCGGTGTGTCGCTGCTGTACCAGCTCAAGATCTCACGCACTCTCTCGGTCATCAAAACTCCTCCTTTTCCAATAAGCGCGCCGCGCAAAAGCCTGCACCCTGGAGCGCGGTCGTTTCCCTTAATACAACTCTAACCGGCATCACGTCCATCAGCGGCGCCATCCGCCCTTTGTCGCGGAATGCCGCCATGAACGTCCCATCGGTCAGCTTCCCACGGATTCTCGGGGCGATGCCACCGGCGATGTACACGCCCCCGGTGGCCATTACCTTCAGCGCCAGGTTGCCACCTTCCGCGCCGTAGATGGCGCAGAACAGGTCGAGGGCTTGAACGCAGAGCGGCGGCCCTCCCTGTAAAGCGGCCTGGGTGATGGCCGCCGCCGGATCTTCTTCTCGCATCCGGGCCGCCAGTGAGGCCGGTTCATCGCCGCGCCCACTGTCGCGCAGAAACTCGTAGATGTTGACCAAGCCCGGTCCGGAGAGCAGCCGCTCGTAACTCACGTGTGGATGGCGTTTGCGGAGGAACGTCAACAGTTCCGTCTCGAGTTCGTTGCGCGGCGCGAAATCACTGTGGCCGCCTTCGGAGGGTGCGGGGTGATGCTGGGTGCCGTCCCAGAACAACAACCCTTCGCCGAGGCCGGTGCCCGCGGCAATGACGGCGGCATTGCCGGGCACCGTGTGGCCTTGGTTCAACACCAGGAAGTCGGCTGGCGCTAGGGTCAATACGCCATAGGCCGTGGCTTCCAGATCATTGATCAGTTTGACCCGTCGGATGCCGAGCACGGTGCGGAGATGCTCGATGTCCACGACCCAAGGCAGGTTGGTGATCTGCGCGCGGCCCTTTTGCACCGGCCCCGCGACACCGAACGCGGCGGCCTGCAGTTGCGGCCACGCTGTTCCCAGAAAGAGGCGGAGGGCGGCGGGCAAACCATCGAGTTCGCCGCTGGCATACGATTGCATGCGGCCGCAGCGTAAGCGCCCACCTTGCCACTCGAACAAAGCCAGGCTGACCTTCGTTCCGCCGATATCGGCTCCCAGAATGTTGGCGTCCGTTTGCCCCATCCGCGCGACTCTATCGTGTCAGGAACTCCGCCATGCAAGCCGCGACTGCCAGTGTGTCGTCGTGCACCCTATCATGTCCGGCCAAGCCTAGTTCATCACGCAAGAATAGAGTTCTGTCGCGGCTTGCAATCGGTACGGCGCGTGTCGATGGACGGTTGCCGACGCTGCCCCAGACGCTTGGCTACTCGGAGCGCCGGAGGGCGACGAAATAACCTTGCCCCTGGCGATTCACCAACAGTAACAATTCGTTCCTCTTCGCCGCGACAGCCTTTCGGTAATCTCTGACGTCGCGCACCGGTTGACGATCCGCTTGGGTGATGACGTCGCCGGGCTGCAAGCCTGCGTCGCCCGCGGGGCTGTCAGGGTCCACGTCGGTGACGACCACACCCTTGGTGGATTGGAGGCCGAGTTCCCGCGCCACACCCGGTGTGATGTTGGAAACGGTCAACCCCCAACTCTGCTGCGCTTCCGGCGCCTCTGGTGCGGCCGTGGTGGTGGCCGGCACTTCCGCCACACTGGCATGCAGCGTTAGCTTCTCGCCGTGGCGCAAGACCGTGATGGAGACCGTCTTGCCGATTTTCGTCTCCGCCACGAATGCCGGGACCTGGTGGGCTTCGTCGATGTCGGTGCCATCGTAGTTGATGATGATGTCGCCCCGTTGGAGGCCGGCCCGGGCTGCCGGACCGTCAGGGGTGACGTCGGCCACTAGCGCGCCCAGCGCCTTCTTCAACCCGAAGGAGCGCGCCAGGTCCGGTGTGACGTTCTGGATGCTGACGCCCAGCCAACCGCGGATGACCTTGCCCTGTGTTTTGAGCTGCTCGACGACGCCCTTCACCGCGTTGATCGGGGTGGCGAACCCGATGCCGATGCTACCGCCGCCCCGGCTGAAGATCGCCGTGTTGATGCCTATCACCTTGGCTTGTACGTCGATCAGTGGGCCGCCCGAGTTGCCGGGATTGATGGATGCGTCGGTCTGGATGAAGTTGTCGTACGGGCCCTGCCCGATGACGCGCCCAAGGGCGCTGACGATGCCGGCGGTCACTGTTTCCGACAGGCCGAACGGGTTACCGATGGCGAGGACCCAGTCGCCCACCTGGAGCGTATCGGAATCTCCCAGAACAGCGACGGTTAGATCGTGAGGCGAGGCGATCTTGAGCAGTGCCACGTCGGTCTTCTCGTCTATGCCGACGCGCCGCGCCTCGAACTCTCGTTGGTCATCGAGCTTGACGACGATCTTCTCGGCATTCTTGACGACGTGCGCGTTGGTGACGATGTAGCCGTCTGCGTCGATGATCACCCCCGAGCCTAGGCTGCGCTGCGTGAAGCTGCGGGGCATTTCCGGGGAGAAATGCCGGAAAAACTGGAAGAACGGATCTTGCGGGTCAAGGGGTCCCTGCGGTCCAAACCCCGGTACACCCCGCGAACTGATCGTCTGGCTGGTCGAGACGTTGACGACTGCCGGCTTCACCGTGCGCACGATGCCGGCAAAGGAGGATGGGGGCGATGTCGCTGTCCCGAACCGCTCTAGCCTCGGTGCTGTGGGCGGCGGCTGGCCCTTGCTTCCACCGAGGAAGCCAAAGGGGTTCGGAAATGCGGCCGCCACTCTCACTCCGATCACCAGCGTCAGGATCAAGAGCGACGAAGTCAGAGCGCTTCTCGGCTTCATGCTGTCGACGATGCACTAGCAGTGGGGAAACTTCAATCCGCTTGGCGAGAAGAGACTGAGCGTGTGCCGCCACCGCCAGCTCAGGCGGGCCAGGTGCGGCATACACTCGGGGCCGTGCCGAAGGCGCAGGTCGGCGGCAAAGACGTGGGGGGCTGTTACTAGTTTCCTAATAGCCAGACAAGCCACAGAATCCATGCGAAAGCCGCCGCCAACAACATCCTAGCGCCGGTGCGTCTCGTATCCGTGCCCTTCTGTGATGGTCGGTACGGCAGCCGCGGGGGCGTCACCATTCCCTGGAGTCCCAGTCCAATGACCTGCCAACGACTGAAGCCGGCAGCCCGCAGCTGCTCCTCCACCTTGCGCCGTGCGGTAGCCTCATCAGGCTCGACCAAGTCAAGCAGTTGCACCGTTGCCTGAAAATGTTCCATTGCCGCCCCCCGATTACAGCCCAACATCGCGTCGGTCCGAAACGATTCCGGCCTACGCCCACCCTGTCTGCCACCCTAACTATGGCAGTTTTTGCCCCGCCGTAGGTATTACCCTGACGCCTGTATGTCAAGCTGCTGTCCAGAACGTTTTGGAGCCTTGGGGAGATAGATGGGCCACTCCCTGACAACTGGGAGTTCTCCGACGGCGGGAAGAGTCATCGCCCCCCCCCACGTGTGGATCGGGCGGGCCGCTCACTAGATCGCTGGCGGCTTCTCCGCCGCCTCGCGGTCGATGGTGCGCTCTAAGCGTTCCATGTCCTCGGGCGAGAGGTTGAAGTACTTCGCTTGCGGATGATGAAATACCAATGCACTGACCGAGCCTTCGGGCTCCATCATGTACCCTTCAGTGAGGTGAACGCCGATTTGCTGCGCCACATCCAGCAGCCGGAACAGCTTTTCCTGGTCTTCAAGCCGCGGACAAGCGGGATACCCGAAGGAGACCCGCACACCGCGGTAGCGCGCCTTGAACACATCCCCCATCGCGATGCCGGGCGGATCCGGGAAGCCCCACATCTCGCGGATCTTCTGGTGCAAGAGCTCGGCAAAGGCCTCGGCACCTTCCAGCGCCAAGAGCTGAAGGATGTGCGACTTCAGGTATTCGCCCTGCGCTTTCCATTGGTCCGCGAGGTGGCGCACGCCCGGACCGACGGTGGTGGCAAAGAAGCAAACGTAATCGATGCGCCCGGCGTCGACCGGCAAGGTGAAATCCGCGAGGCAGAGATGCGGTTCGTCGGATTGGCGGCCAAAGGGGAACGTCTCGATGATGGTCCGGCCATCGGAGGCGTAGATCAGCAGTTTGTCGCCCTCGGCTTGCGCGGGGAAGAACCGGTACACGGCATTGGCGGTGATGTCCGGCCGCGCCAGCATGATCTCCTCGACGGCCGCAACGTGTTCACGCAGGTCCTTGGCTTTGGGATTCCCTGCCGCCAAGGCTTCGTTGAACTTGCCTTTGAAGCCGAGATGCCGCGTGTAAAGCATCGCCGGATTGATGTAGCGGAAGATCGCATCGAGGTCGTAGTTCCGAATCACGTGAAGCCGGAGATCGGGCGGCGTCGGGACCTCATCGACTCGAGGCACGGATGATCGAGACGGCGGAGCCGCGACTTCCGCCTGAGGCCGCTTCGGCCCCATCGCCTGCAACTGCCCGGCTTCTTCGACCAGCCGCGCGGCCATGGCCTGCCGCTTGTTCGCATCCATCAGCTGGTTCGCCAGATTGAGACCGGTCATGGCGTCCTTGGCATAGGCCACGATGCCGCCGTACTCCGGCGCAATCTTGAGACGCGTGAAGCGGTTCGACAATGCCGCGCCACCGACCAGGATCGGGCAGCACACGCCAGCGGCCTTCAAGTCCTGCGCCGTCACCACCATCATCTGCGCCGACTTCACCAGCAGCCCGGACAGGCCGATGAGGTCCGGTTGATGATGGTGGTAGGCCTTGATCAGTTCCTCCGGCGGCACCTTGATGCCGAGGTTGATGATTTTGAAGCCGTTGTTTCCCAAGATGATGTCGACCAGGTTCTTGCCGATGTCGTGCACATCTCCCTTCACCGTGGCGAGCAGGAGCTTGCCCTTGATCGAGCTGTCCGCCTTCTCCATGTGAGGCTCGAGATGCGCGACTGCGGCCTTCATCACTTCGGCCGATTGCAGGACTTCTGCCACGATCATTTCGTTGGCGCCGAACAAGCGGCCGACCTCGTCCATGCCGGCCATCAACGGGCCATTGATGATCCGCAGCGGCCTGCGATGCTGGAGCGCTTCGTCGAGATCGGCAAAGAGCCCGTCCTTCGAGCCTTCGATAATGTATAGCGCCAGGCGCTCGTCGAGCGGCAGATTGCGCCGTAGCTCGACCGTCTGCTTGGGCGCTTTGGTGCGGAAGTGCGCGCTGAATGCGCCAATCGGATCGTCGCCGCGCCACCAGATCAGATCTTCCGCCAGCCGCCGCTCCTCATCCGGGATCGAGGGGTACCGCTCCAGCTTTTCCGAGTTGACGATGGCCATGTCGAGGCCGGCCTGCACGCAATGGTAGAGAAACACCGAGTTGAGCACTTCGCGACCCGCCGCGGGCAAGCCGAACGACACGTTGGAGATGCCGAGGAGCGTCTTGCAGTCGGGCAGCATCTCTTTGATCAGGCGGATGCCCTCGATCGTCTCGACGCCTGCGCCGATGTAGTTCTTGTCGCCGGTGCCGACCGGAAACACGAGTGCGTCGAAGATGAGATCTTCCGGTGGGACGCCGTACTTCTTCGTCAGCAGATCGTAGGAGTGCTGCGCGATCTGCAGCTTGCGTTCGCGCGTGATGGCCTGCGCCTGCTGCTTGTCGTCATCGATGCAGCCGACGACCAAGGCGGCGCCGTAGCGGCGTGCTAGCGGCACGACCCTCCGAAAGCGTTCTTCGCCGTCCTCGAGGTTGATCGAATTGATGATCGATTTCCCTTGGGTGAGCTTGAGTGCCTCCTCGATGACCCCCGCGTCGGTGGAGTCGATCATGATCGGCGCCTTCACTTTCTTCCCCAGCGTTACGAGGAAGGCAGTGACGTCGGCGGCCTCGTTGCGGTCTGGATCCTGCAAGCAGACGTCGAGGACGTGGGCGCCCTTGCGCACCTGGGCACGGCCGACCTCGGCAGCCTGGTCGAAATCGCCGGCGGCGATGACGTCCTTGAATTTACGACTGCCGAGCACGTTGGTGCGCTCGCCGACGATCACCGGCCGGGTGTCCTGGTCGACGGTGAGCGCCTCGATGCCCGAAACCATGCAGCGGCGAACGGGCGCCGGCTGGCGCGGCCGGTGACGAGCGGCCACTTCGGCAAGCAAGCGGATGTGCTCCGTGGTCGTCCCGCAGCAGCCGCCGACAATGTTGACCCATCCCTCGGAGCAGAAGCGCTCGACCTTCTTTGCCAGCATCGCCGGCAACTCGTTGTAGTGGCCTTCTTCATCGGGCAGGCCGGCATTGGGAAACACCGAGATCGGGAAGCGCGACAGCTCCGCCAGCGTGCGCAGGTGGTCGGTCATGAAGTCGGGGCCGGTGGCGCAGTTCATGCCGATGGCGAACAAGTCGCGGTGTGCCACCGAGACATACAGTGCCTCGATCGACTGGCCCGCCAGCATCGTGCCCATTGTTTCGATGGAGACCGAGAGCACCACCGGCACACTGCGGCCGAGCCGCCCAAAGGCATCATCCATGCCCAGCAGTGCCGCCTTGACGTTGAGGGTATCCTGCTGCGTCTCGAGAAACAGCAGGTCCACCCCGCCCTCGACCAAAGCCACGGTCTGGTCGGTGTAGGCGGAGCGGACTTCGTCGAAGCTGATGCCTCCGGTCACCGAGATCGTCTTCGTGCCCGGGCCCATGGAGCCGGCGACGAAGCGCAACCGTTGCGTGGTCGAGGCGGCGTCCGCCTCCGCCCGCGCCAGACGCGCCGCGGCGTAGTTGATATCGTAGACCTTGTCCTGCAGATCGTACTCGGCGAGCACGACGCGGGTGCCGCCGAAAGTGTCCGTTTCGATGATGTCTGCGCCGGCGTCGAGGTAGTCCCGGTGAATCTTCCTGATGGCGTCCGGCCGGGTCAGCACGAGATGCTCGTTGCAACCCTCCAGGTTCGGTCCGCCGAAGTCCTCGGCGGTGAGATCCATGGCCTGGATCGCCGTTCCCATCGCCCCGTCGAGGACGAGGATGCGTTCCTCCAGTGCGGCGTGCAGTGCCTGTGTTCGATCCGGTGGTGACATGTGTCTACTTGTCTAGCGTACCGACGCGCGCAATTCCAAGAGTAAGCGGAGTCGTGCCAGCTCCACGATCGTGAGGGCCGGCTGGCTACGGTGTGATCTGCAGCCCGAAGAAGACCTGCGCCGCGGCCAGCAACATCGCCGCGGCGCCGAACCACGGATGGATTGCGCGTATTTCCGGGCGGCGCATCCAGCGTGAGGTCAACATGCCCCCGGAAAGCGCCAGGATGATGAGCACGCCGATCCGGAAGTGGACGCTGGCCGCCAGTTCCAGGTTGCTGCGCAGCCGCCAGGTGGACAGGAAGCCTCCGATCCAGCTTGCCAGCATGAGTCCAAACATGCTGGGTGCAAGCCGGGCGTGACGCGCCAAGTGCTGGCGCGCACGGCGCGGCTCGCTGCGGGCGCGAAACCCCAAGGAACCCACGTAACCGAACAGGGCTAGCGTGAGACCAGCGGCGACTGGGTGGACGTACGGCAGCATGAGACTGGCAACCATCGGCTCGGCTAAGCTCTCACCCCGCCCCGCTCCTGGAGGGCGAGAGGGAAGGGCCGGGAGCAGCGCGAGAGGAATGAGGGATAGGGAATTCGAACAGCACTTTCACCGCTTGCGTTCTTCCCTGCTGCCAGCAGGTGAGGAACGCTTCCTTGTACGCCTCGAGCCGGTAGCGGTGGGTGATGATCGGCGTGAGGTCAGCGCGCTCAGCAGCTTCGTCGCCGCCTGTCGCGGCAGGCTGTTCTCGAATACCAACGCCTGCATGCCAGTCGTCCTACGTGCGGGCTTGGATCTCACGCAGGGGGAAGAGCGAGGCCCGCGGTATGTCGTGCACCCGGACCTCGTCGATTCTGAAGCCGGCTGCTTCGATGGTCCGGACGGTGTCGCGGTTGAGGTTGCAGCCATCCACCGCCCACCGCCAAAGCGGGTTGAACAGATCCTGTAGTGCCGCGTGTAGGGCGTGTGGACTGCGGACGTGTTCGACGAAACGCACTGGCGCGCCGGGACGCAGCACCCGGCGCAGCTCCCTCAACCCCTGGGATACATCCGGGACCGAGCAAAAGACGAGCGTTTCCAGCGCACCGTCGAAACTCGCGTCGGGGAAAGGCAGGGATTGGGCGTCTCCGTCCTGCACGGTGATGCGCGCCTTCGCGGTCTTGGCACGCTCGGCCGCAAACACGCGGAATTCATCGAGCGGCTCGATCGCAGTGACTTCTGCCGTAGCGGGATAATGGGCAAAGTTCAGGCCGGTCCCGCAGCCGAGTTCCAGGATGCGGCCGTTCATGTCTGCAGCCAGCCGCGAACGAACCACAGCCAGTCGGGCGCGTTCCAACGGTGCGTTAAACTTCTCGTAAAGCGCTGCCATACCGCCGTAGCGGCGGGCAGCCAATCGGGTGACCAAACTCATACGCTGTTCGTTAGCAGGGTATGGAGAACGTGAAAAGAGTCAGACGGCTTGCGCGTCCGCCAGCGGCCGCAGCAAACCTGCGTTGCCGTCGGCGGCGCTGACGGTCCTACTCTGGACCAAACCGCTAATCCTGTAACACGAAAACGTATCAGCTGGTGTGTTGGGTTGGTTGCTCGTCGACGCCCATGTCGGTCCCGAGGAGGCACGCGCGCACTGGCACGTGAGCTGCTGGGGATCAGCGTGTATGCTGTCCCTTCTCAAGAGCGCAACGCCTGCTTGGATGGCGCAATCGAATTCTGCCATGCGGCCAGGAAGGATACAGGTAGCCCATCAAGTGCGCTGCCAAAGGCTATGATCACCCCACTTCGCGTGTTGTTGATCGAAGATTCCGAGGATGATGCGCAGCTCGTGCTGCGGGAGCTGCGACGCAGCGGCTACGACCCGAGATGGGAGCGCCACGAGAGTGCGGCCGCTGTGGACGATGCGCTCGAGCGACAGACCTGGGATGTGATCCTCTGTGATTACCACCTGCCGACGTTCAGCGCGCTCGCAGCGCTGCAGCTCCTCCGCGAACGAGGCGTCGACCTGCCGGTCATCGTGGTATCCGGCGAGATCCTCGAGGAAGTGGTGTCGTCTGTGTTGCAGGCCGGTGCCCGCGATTACGTCTTGAAAGACAATCTCGCCAATCTCGGTGTGGCCGTCACGCGTGAGCTTCGACGTGCCGCGGCGCAGCACCCGGACCGCTAATCGGATCTCGAACGCAGCCCGAGCCCCCGTCGGGGTTCGGTAACCATCGGTGCCCCCCTTTTCCCGCCTGCGGTGCTGTGGAAGGATCAGAGAACTCACACGGCAAGAGGAGGCGCTCGTGGGCAAGCTTCATCCCGAGATCGACAGCACCACTGCAGATTTCATTCGTGCCCAGCGGCTCTTTTTCGTCGGCACGGCGCCGGCGGGCTCTACCGGCCGCGTCAACGTTTCTCCCAAGGGGCTCGACACTTTTCGAATTCTGGATCCGAGGACGGTTGCGTATCTCGATCTCACCGGCAGCGGCATTGAAACGGTGGCACACCTCCGCGACAACGGCCGCATCACTTTTCTGTTCTGTTCTCTTGAGAATGCGCCCAGGATACTCCGCCTGTACGGGCGCGGAGAAGCCATTGAGCCAGGTGACCCGGAGTTCGAATCGCTCGAGGCGGGCTTCCCCCGATACGACGGTACACGCACGATCATCCGCGTCTCGGTCGAACGCATTGCCGACTCGTGTGGTTACGGCGTTCCGATGTTTCGGTACGAGGGTGAGCGCCCACAGCTGTGTCAATGGGCCGAGCGGAAGGGGCCACGAGGACTTGCCCGCTATCGAGCCGACAACAATAGGAAAAGTGTCGACTGTCTGCCGGGATTGCGCCGCACGGGCTCCACGGTTGTGGACGACCACTAGCGTCGGGGCGGGCGCTGGTTTCGGTGCGGTTGTGGGTACGGAAAGACACTCGGATCACCGGACCAGGATGGGGGGAAGTGATGGAAAAGCCGCCAGTTTGACTTTGCATGGTTGCGCCGCTAGAAGCCGAGCCGATTGCCTTTTGCAGAACTGGATTTGACTGCATGCCGTGTTCAACTGGTGCCGCGATGGGCGCGGTGGATGAAGGCAACATGGCTTCTGCATTCGTCACACGTGAGGCCTCGCGCTGACCAGTGACGCGTCGGAGTCCGGGCCTAGCCAGCATGAAAGACGTGTGCCGAAGAAAGGAAGGGGAGATGGACGAGCGACTCTTGGGACCGAAGCGGGAGGAGGAAGAGGAAGAGCAGAAGGACGAGGAGGGAGATAGGGAAGAGGACCAAGACGATGATGACGAGGATCTCGACGACGACGATGATGACGACGATGATGACGATGATGACGATGACGACGACGATGACGACGAGGACGAGGAAGACGGGTGGGATGTGACCGAGTGAGTGCAAGGCATCCCACGTGCGTGCGGTGATTCAGCGCGTGTCCGCCGCTCGGGTCACGGTTGGTGACCGGTCGGTGGGTGCGATCGGGCCGGGGTTGCTCGTCTTCCTGGGGATCGCGACGAATGACACGGAGGTGCAGGCAAACTGGTTGCTCGACAAGCTGCTCGATTTGCGTATCTTTGAAGACGACTGCGGAAAATTCGCTCAGTCGTTGCGAGATGTCCACGGAGAACTCCTGCTCGTGTCCCAATTCACTTTGTTGGCGGATACGCGTAGGGGGAGACGCCCATCATTCAGTGCCGCCGCACGCCCCGAAGCCGCCGTGCCCTTGTACGAACAGGTCGTGGCGCGGGCTCGGAGCCAAGGGATCAGCGTTGCGACCGGCGAGTTCGGAGCACACATGCAAGTCGAACTCGTGAATGACGGCCCGGTAACGGTCATTCTGGATACCGAAGAGCGTCGAGTAGACTGAGTGGGCCATGCCGCGTGCTGGGTTTTACGCCGTTCAGGCCGCGAAGCTGAAATTCGGTAGCGACGGCCGCTGGTATGCGGACGATGAGCCCGTCACGCATCATCGACTGGCACAGCTGTTCAGCCGGTACCTGCGGCGCAAAGCGTCCGGCGGCTATGAAATTTGGATTGACGAACGCAACCACGCCGACGTCGAGATCCAAGATGTGCCGCACGTCGTGGCCTCCGTGAGTATCGCCTCCGGGGCGGAGGGGGATGCGTCGGCGCCGTCCCGGCCCCTGGGCTTTACCCTTCACCTGAACGACGGGACGGACGAATGGTTGGATCCTGACAGTCTGCACGTCGGTGCCGTCAACGTGCTCTATTGCCGAGTCAAGGGAGGTATGGATCGCGCCCGATTCCTCCGGCCGGCGTACTACCAGCTGGCGCAATTCATCGAGGAGGCCGGCGGCGGTGAGTTCCGGCTTCGTTGTGGCAGCGCCACGCACACCATCTCCCAGCGCTGAAGCCGAAGCGACGCTGCACGTCGTCCTCGTTGCGCCGGAAATTCCGCCCAATACCGGCACCATCGCGCGCTTGTGCGCCGCGACCTATACGCACCTGCATCTGATCCGCCCGCTTGGCTTCTCGCTCGACGATCGCTACCTCAAGCGCGCCGGCCTCGATTACTGGCCGTACGTCGATCTTCATGTCTACGACGACTGGCAACGGTTTCAAACCCGATACCCCCAGGCGCGCATGCACTTCTTTTCCGCCCGCGCCACCCGCAGTTACCTCAGGGCACACTACGCCAAGGGCGATTTCCTCGTTTTCGGCTCGGAAACCAAAGGCCTACCGCCAGCGGTGCTGGCCGCCCATGGCGACGACACCTACGTGATTCCCATTTCGAGCCCGCACGTCCGCAGCCTCAATCTCTCCAACGCCGTCGCCATTGTCGTGTACGAGGCACGGCGACAGCTGGTTGGTTGAGTCAGTTGACGCCCGCAAGCCGCTCCCACAGGGCACGGACCTGCCTGCGCAGATCCTCGATCGAGCCGGTGTTCCGAATGATCACGTGAGCATGGCGCTGCCGCTCTGCATCGCTCAACTGGGCCGCGATCCGCATGGTCACTTCCCGCGGCGGCAGGCCGCGCTGCTTTCCCAGGCGCTCGACGGCGGCCTCCTCGCTAGCCGCTACCAGCCACACCTCGTCCACAAGTGGCAGCCAGTTTGCCTCGATCAGCACCGCGGCCTCAATGACGATCGGTTGAGAACTGCCCGCCGCCCGGTGTGAGTCGATCCGTTTTCTGATCTCAGCAAAAATCAGCGGATGGACGATGGCGTTGAGCCGCGCCAGCGCCTGCGAACTAGCAAAGACGATCGCTCCGAGCTTTTTCCGGTCGATGCTCTGATCCGGCCCCAAAATCTGGGTGCCAAAAGCTTCGACGATTCGCTGCCACCCCTCGCTGCCAGGCTGGTAGGTTTCATGGCCGACGGCGTCGGCATGGATGACCTTTGCGCCTAGTTCCTCAAGCATCGCGGCCACCGTGCTCTTTCCGGAGCCGATGCCGCCGGTCAAGCCTACGATCTTCACGGGTAGTGGCATGCAAGATCAACGCGCAGCTGGCCCGAACAGCACGGCGCGCCCGGCATTCACCTTTCCGGCGCACCGAATAACGGGTCTGTCAGGGATGATTCGAGGACAATGGGACGGGACGGAGATGCAACGTAACGGGTTGGTTGCTTCTGCCATCCCGATTTGCAGCTATCCGACCGCGGCGAAATGGCCGTCAGAGCCAGTCTGCGCGGCTGAAGAGCGGGCGGCATGGCTTGCAAAGTCCAACGCATGTTTTCGCCATTGGCGGAGGCCGTGGCGCAAATACTCGGGATTGATTTCCAATGTTTCGCAGATGTTTTCGAACGAGAAATACCAGTTGCGGTCTTCACACGAGATCCACTCCTCAGCTTCAGCAAACAGTTGCTGACCGTGAATGTCCTTCGTGAACGCGTACTTCTGGTAACATTCCAGTGCGTCTTGCAGGACGGCCAGCATGAGCCGCTTCTCGCCGCGCACCGCCGAGCCGCCGCGAAAAGCGGCATAGAACTGCGCTGGCAACAACGCGTCCGGTTCAAACAGGCCGAAAGATCGATCAGTCATACACTCCCCCACACCGCGATTCTGCGCATAGTAGTAATGCCTCAAGCATTAGCCAAATGAAAAAGACTACTAGCCGGATCGTAAGAACTTCTTATCTCGCCGCGGCATGAACGCACCAAATCCGCATCCACTTCGTGGACTCGAATTTGGTGCGCTTTTGGATCCGGCGCCTGGCGCCAGACGTGATGCTACTTTTTCCCGAGAACGGCTTCTTTGAAGGTCTTCGCGACGGAGAAGCGAACCTTCTTGCGCGCCGGGATCTTGATCTGCTCGCCGGTCTGCGGATTGCGCCCCATGCGAGCCTTGGTCTGCACTTTGCGGAATGTGCCGAGACCTGGAATCTTCACCGGGTCTCCCTTGCGCACCGCACCCACAGTCACTTCAACCAACGTCTGGAGCACGACATCGGCCTGCTTCTTACTGAGGTCCGTCGTTTCCGCCAATTTCTGAACCAGTTGGGATTTCGTCATCGCCCTTCCTCCCCTCGTGCTCAACGCTCAACTGCCGAGCTAATTACCGCGTATAACTGCAACGACGACCCCGCTGGTGTCAAGCAAATTCCGACTAAAAAGGGCTTTTTTACCTGATTTTTGCCCTTTTCGAGGTCTCCACCGCTCCCCGAAGGCATCTTCGGTGCCTGGGTTCGGGATGCCGGGTGGTGCCTCAGTCGTAGTATTCCAAGCCGAGGTGGGTGATCAGCTCTTCGCCGCGCAGGAAGCGCAGCGTGTTCTTGAGCTTCATGAGCTGAATGAAGAGGTCATGCTCCGGATAGAGGCCGGGTGCGGTTTGTGGGCTCTTGAAGTAGAACGACAGCCACTCCTGAATGCCCTTCATGCCGGCGCGCTGTGCCAGGTCCAGGAACAACGCCAGGTCGAGGACCAGCGGTGCCGCGAGAATCGAGTCGCGGCAGAGAAAATTGATCTTGATCTGCATGGGGTAGCCGAGCCAGCCGAAGATATCGATGTTGTCCCAGCTCTCTTTGTTGTCGCCGCGCGGTGGGTAGTAGTGGATATTCACCCGGTGGATGTAGTCCTTGTACAACTCAGGATAGAGTTGCTGCTGGAGGATGACGTCGAGGACGGACAGTTTGCTCTCCTCCTTGGTCTTGAAGGAAGAGGGCTCATCCAACACCTCACCGTCGCGGTTCCCCAAAATGTTGGTGGAAAACCACCCCGTTAGGCCAAGCATCCGTGCCTTGAGGCCAGGGGCGATGATGGTTTTCATCAGCGTTTGGCCTGTCTTGAAATCTTTGCCGCAGATGGGGACGCGGTGACGTTCGGCGAGTTCGGTAAGTGCGGGAATATCGACCGTGAGATTGGGCGCTCCGTTGGCGAACGGGATTCCCAGCGACAGTGCCGCGTAGGCGTAGAGCATGCTCGGCGCGATGGTCGGATCATTGGCGCGCATCCCTGCTTCGAAATGAGCCAGCGAGCTATGAACGATGCCCGGTCGCAAAAAGCTCTCGGTGCTCCCGCACCATACCATGACGAGGCGGCTGGCGCCGGAGGCGGTTTGAAAGGCGCGGATGTCCTCCATGAGCTGCTGGGCCAGATCAAACTTGCCGGCCCCGCTTTTGACATGCGGGCCGTCGAGCCGCTTGACGTAGTCGCGATCGAAAACGGCGGGCCACGGCGCCACGGCTTCGAGTTCCGGGCGGACCAAGTCGAGCAGGGCAGGCTCGACCACGTGCGCGCGCAGCGCGGCCTGGTAGGCGTTGTCCGGGAAAATATCCCAGGCGCCGAACACTAGGTTCTCGATGGCTGCCAGAGGAACAAAGTCGCGGATACGCGGCGTGCGCTTCTCGGTGCGCTTGCCGAGCCGTATGGTTCCGAGTTGCGTGAGTGAGCCGATCGGTTTTCCGACACCCTTTTTCATCAGCTCGATCCCAGCGACGAAAGTGCTACTGACCGCACCCAGCCCCACGAGGAGAACGCCGAGTTTGCCTTCGGCGCCCGCAATATCCGTTCGCGTCGTATCCATCGTTGCTCACCAATACGAGACCGTTGCCGACGGCGCAAGGCAGGCACGCCGTTTCTCAGGAGATCCAGATCTGCGGGCGCCTGGCCCCGCGTGGTCGTGGGCGGCCGGTGGTGTGGTCACGCGGCTGGCGCGTACATCGCCGTGACCCGTTCGGCCACCCGCGCCTTCGTGTCCAGAACGCCCCGCGGAATGTACGACGACAGCAGGCTGATTTCCCGCAGTCGCTGGGACAAGTCGTCTCCCGTGGTGTCATTGGCGATCAGCCGCCGTGCCGTTGCCAGGAGTTCATCGCTGCAGCGCGCGGCGAGGATGCGAGACAGGTCGATCTCGAGGACCGCCCCTTCCACGCCGCGGCGCCGAATCAGCTTCAGCGTCCGCGCGATGGCGCTGTCCAGCGCGTAGACCTCCAGGACCATGTTGCTGAGCAGCTCCAGATGCTGTTGCTTCTGTGCCAGCTCGGCAGCCTGGCCTTCGAGGAGAATGCCGGCAACGTGAGCCGTCAGAGGCTTAGCCGCCTCGACCGCGTCCACTTCGGCGGCCAAGTTGCCGTCACCCGCCGGCGGCAGGCCGCCACCGGCCAACTCGGTCCGCACCTGCTGAATGTAGTCGAACAGGGGTAGCGCGCCGGTCATGACCCGTTTCACCAGCGTGCCCGGGATCAGCAGGCGGTTGATCTCGTTGGTGCCTTCGAAGATGCGATTGATGCGTGAGTCCGTCCTTCTTGTGCTCGATTTCCTCCAGATGAGGCAGCACCTCTTTGCCGACGAACTCTTCGCCGGTGTCGGCCAGCCCGATCTCGTCCGGGGTGAAGTCTTCGTAGATGAATGGGTCGCGGGCAGTTGCCGGTTCGATCAGGAAGGCCCCGCCGACGGGAGCTGTTTGATAAGACTCAGTCATCCGCCTCCCTCTCCTTTAATGCAATGCGTCATAAAATCCCGGCTGTCGTTAGTCAAGAAAATTCGGCAGCCACGAACCCACGGCGAAGCGCTGCAAGAACGACACCGCGAGAAACTCTAACGTCATTCGTTCGCTTGCCCATGGGCGGCGAAGCCCCAGTGGCGCCGTCTTGCGAATACGTTCCCCATTTTCAGAAAAGGGAGGGGCGGCCGAATCCCTTGACCGGGCACCCGGCGTAAGTGTATAATTTACGCAAAGGAAGGTGTGATGCAAGCCGCCACGGAAAAGACCGCCGGCGAGCTCGAAAGCGAGTTCGCCTGTCTCAACGAGCCGCGCCTCTACAACCAGGCGACATGCGAGCAGATGGCCGCGACCATCCATCGCATCAAGCAGCTCAAAGCCGAGCGTAACGCGGTGGTGCTGGCGCACAACTATCAACGGCCGGAGATTTTCGAAGTCGCCGACTTCATCGGTGACTCGCTCGAACTGGCCCGGCAGGCGACCACGGTGGATGCCGATGTGATCGTGTTTTGCGGCGTCCATTTCATGGCCGAGACCGCCAAGATCCTCAACCCGACTAAGACGGTCCTCCTGCCCGATCTGCGTGCGGAGTGCTCCCTGGCCGACAGCGTGACGGCGGACGAGCTGGTGGAGCGCCGTGACGAGCTGCGTCAACGCTTTCCGGACCTGCAGGTGGTGGCGTACGTCAACACCACGGCGGAGGTGAAGGCCGTCGTCGATGTCTGCTGCACCTCCGCCAACGCGGTCACCATCGTCAACGCGCTGCCAACCCAGCACATTCTCTTCGTGCCCGACGAACATCTCGGCGAATACGTGCAGCGTGAGTCGTCGAAAACGATCATTACGTGGAACGGCAACTGTTACGTCCATCATCAGATCACGCCGGAGAGCATCCGCGCGGTGAAGGAGGCGCTGCCTGACGTCCGGATTCTGGTCCACCCGGAATGCCGGGCGGATGTCATCGCCCTGGCGGACGCGGTCCTCAGCACCAGCGGCATGATCCGCTACGCCAAGACCAGCGATGCGCAGGAGTTCCTGGTGGTGACCGAGTGCGGTCTTTCCGATCGGCTGCTGGTCGAGGTGCCGGAGAAGAAGTTCTACAAGGTCTGCAAGCTGTGCCAGTTCATGAAGATGATTACGCTCGACGGCACCCTGCACGCGCTCGAGCGCATGCAGTATGAGATCGTGCTCGATGAAGCGGTGCGCGCCGGCGCCGAGCGCTCGCTACGCCGCATGCTCGAGCTGAGCTAGTGACCGGTTGAATCCGCTCCGCGATGCTCCTGTCCCCGCTGGTCGCTGTCGATGTCGTGATCTTCACCATCGATCGTGGCGCGCTGCAGGCGTTGCTAGTCGAGGTGAAGTCGGGACCGTTTGCCGGCCACTGGGCCTTCCCGGGAGGTCTGGTGCCGGTCGGGGAGGCGCCGGAGGCGACGGCGCGGCGCGAGTTACAGGCCCAAACCGGGATTACTGACGTCTACCTGGAGCAGCTGCGCACCTTTGGCGATCCGCTGCGCGATCCCCACGCCCACGTCGTATCGGTGGCCTACTTTGCCTTGGTCGCCGGCAAGGGCAAGGCCCGGACCGGCACCCCCAAGTATCGGCGCATGGCGTGGTTCCCGGTGCGGGCGTTGCCGTCGCTGGCCTACGACCACAACGCCATCGCCCATTACGCCCTCACCCGTTTGCAGTCGAAGCTGGCCTACACCAACATCGTGTACAGCCTCCTGCCCCACGAGTTCACTGTCGGTGAGTTGCAAGAGATTTACGAGGTCATTCTCGGCCGCCAGCTCGACCGCCGCAATTTCCGCAAGAAGATACTGGCGGCGGGGTTGCTGCAGCCGCTGCACCGCCAGCGGCGCGGTCGCCATCGCCCGGCGCAGCTCTACGCCTTCACACGCCGCGAACCGATGAACGTCGAGATGTTGTGAGGCCGCGGGTATTAGCCCTGCGCCATCGTCAGCGGCGGGGCGTACGTTCCGCCGCGATGCTCGACGACGACGATGCCGGCATTGGGGGTCACCGTGAGATCGTCCCACGAGCCGGTGACGTAGGCACACAAAGCCAACATGACACCACCGTGACTGACCAGGACGACGTCCTGCCCGGTGCTTTCACGCGTGACTCGTTCGAAGACCGGCACGACCCGCGCGTAGACATCGTTTAGCGACTCCCCGCCCTGCGGCCGCCAGTGCCAGCGCGGACCGTCGTGGTACGACGCGTCGCCGAGCAAGGCCTCGTACGGTTGCCCGGCGAAGATCCCGAAGCTCTGCTCGCGCAAGTCCGCCTCCGCCTGGACGCGAAGGCGCACAACCTCGGCGATGATTTCGGCCGTCTCCCGGGCCCGCACAAATGGGCTGGCCACGATGCGCGTGGGGCTGTAACTCTGTGCGATGCGGACCGCGGCTGCTCGCGCCTGCTCGCGGCCGAAGGGTGTGAGTGGCACCGCGGAGTTTTGCGTGAAGGTCCGGTCGCGGTTGCCTTCGCTCTCGCCATGCCGCACCAGGATCAGTCGACCGGGGCCATCAACGTTCTCGGAAATCATGCGAAGCCTGTGGTCAGTTCTTTAACGTTGCCCGCCGCCGATTGCAAAGGACAGCCGCCGATGGCTCACGGATTCGCCGGCAGGCACGTCAGCCGCAGCCGGTCGAAGTCGGTGCGGCCGTCGCTGGCGGTCGCAGAGAAGCGGATCCACTTCACCCCCGGCTTTTGTCCGACCGGCACGACGATCGGCATCGATGCGGTGCACTCGTTCTGCGTGACGAGCGGGAGCGACGGCAGTGCCGTGCTGATCGCTGCCGCATTGCCTGCGTCGACAGAATGGGGGGTCGGTGGTGGCTGCGGCGACCGCAGCTCATAGGCGACGATCGGCGCATCCGTGGCGCAACTCGGCAAGCGTCGATCGGGAACGTTGAAGCAGGCGGACACGGTAAACGTACACTGGCCCGGAATCTGATCGCC
>DASVHW010000392.1 GCA_036382395.1 Candidatus Binatia bacterium
CCCGGGAAACGGGTTGAACGGGATCAGATTGACCTTCGAGCGGATGCCGCGCAGCAGCCGCACCAGGCGGGCCGCATCCTCGATCGAGTCGTTGATGCCGGCC
Organism: Candidatus Binatia bacterium; assembly: GCA_036382395.1. Taxonomy (NCBI): domain Bacteria; phylum Candidatus Binatota; class Binatia (SeqCode); species Binatia bacterium. The sequence goes on from DASVHW010000392.1 coordinate 104, forward strand.
AGCATGACGTACTCAAACGTGATGCGCCGGCGTTGCGGGATCGGCAACGCCCGACACATGGCCAGCAAGGTTTCCAATGGATACCGCCGGTTCACCGGCATGAGCGGCGCGCGTTGGGCATCGGTCGTCGCGCTCAGCGACACCGCGAGATTGACCGCGGTGTCCTGCACCAGCCGCTGCATCGCCGGCACCAAGCCGACCGTGGACACAGTGATGCGGCGCCCCGACAGGCCCACGCCCCAATCCGCCGTGAGAATCTCGATCGCTTCGACCACGGCGTCGTAGTTCGCCAAGGGTTCGCCCATGCCCATGAACACCAGGTTGCTGATGCGCTCCCGCGGCTGCAGCACGGCCTGCGCCGCCAGCACCTGCCCGACGATCTCGTTTGCCGACAGGTTGCGGATGAGACCGAGACGTGCGGTGGCGCAGAAAGCGCACCCCATGCCGCATCCGGCTTGGGAGGAAATGCACAGCGTCAGACGCGGCGGATCTGGTATGAGAACGGATTCAATAGCGGCATGGCCTTGCAGTTGGAACAGGAGTTTCCGGGTTCCATCACTGGAGGCGGTGACGAGGGTTGGGGCAAGGTGGGGGACAACGAAGCGCGCCGTGAGCGCCGCACGGAGATCGTGCGGCAGATCGGTCATGGCGGCGAAATCACTGGCACCGCGGCGGTAGATCCACGACAGGATCTGCGTGCCACGGTAGCTGGGGTAACCACGCTCGGCAACCCACGAGCGCAGGGCAGGAACGGTCAGCAGTGCGGCAGCGGAGGATGTCGGCTCAGCCAGGATGGACTTCGAGCTGGCCGAAGAAAAATCCGATTTCCCAGCGGGCGGTGTCGGGAGCGTCAGACCCATGTGCGGCATTCTGCTCGACATCCGTCCCGAAGTCACGCCGGATGGTACCGGCCGCGGCCTTGGCCGGGTCTGTGGCTCCCAAGAGCTCGCGATTCTTAGCGATCGCGTTCTCTCCTTCCAAGACAGACACGAAAATTGGCCCGGACGACATGAAGCCCGTCAGACTACGGTAAAAGCCCTTGTCCTTGTGCACCACGTAGAACCGCGCGGCTGTCTCCGGGGAAATGTGCACCATCTTGGCGGCGGCAATCCGCAGCCCCGCACTCTCGAAGCGGCGCAGAATCTCTCCGATGACGTGCTTGCGCATGGCATCGGGCTTGACGATGGAAAGCGTCTGGTCGATCATTTTTTCCGCTCCGCCATAGCAGCCGCCATGGTGCTGCCGAGTTCCGCGGGGCTCTTCGCCACGTGGATGCCGGCACGGCCGAAGGCTTTGATCTTATCTGCTGCCGTTCCTCGTCCCCCAGCGATGATGGCCCCCGCATGCCCCATCCGCTTGCCCGGAGGCGCCGTCTGCCCGGCGATGAACGCCACGACCGGCTTGGTCATGTGGTCGTGCACGAACTCCGCCGCCTGCTCCTCGGCCGCACCGCCGATTTCACCGATGAGGATCACGCCGCTGGTCTGCGGATCCTTTTCAAATAGCTCGAGCACGTCGATGAATCCCGTACCGATGATGGGATCGCCGCCGATGCCGAGACACGTCGACTGGCCGAGCCCGAGGTTGGTGAGCTGGTGCACGGCTTCGTACGTCAGCGTACCGCTGCGCGAGACCACACCAATGCTTCCCGGGGTGTGGATATACCCGGGCATGATACCGATCTTACATTCGCCCGGGGTGATCACGCCGGGGCAGTTCGGTCCGATCAGGCGCGTCGAGCGGCACTGCAGATACCGCTTCACGCGCACCATATCGAGCACCGGAATGCCTTCCGTAATGCACACCACCAGTTCCAGCCCGGCGTCCGCCGCTTCCATGATGGCGTCGGCTGCGAACGGCGGTGGCACGTAAATCACCGACGCCGTTGCACCGGTGGCCGCGACCGCCTGGCCGACCGTATCGAAGATCGGGATGCCCTCGAAGTCGGTGCCGCCCTTACCCGGGGTCACGCCGGCGACCATTTGGGTGCCGTACTCGCGGCAGGCACGCGTATGGAACTGCCCGGTGGTACCGGTAATTCCCTGGGTGATGACCTTGGTGGTTCTATTGACGAGGATGCTCACTCACGCCCCTCCGTAGGCGCGGCACCGTAACCAAAAGTGCCGGTGAAGTCAATTTTGAAGTAGGAAACCTGATTCAAGTCATCTGCCGTGGCAGCCGTGCGGCAGAGCGAAACGCGCTCGAATATTGGGGAATGGGCCGTCAGGAGTCAGTTGCGGCCATCCCCGAATTCGGCGGCGAGATGCTCGAAGGTGCGGCGCATGCCCTCCTCGAAGCCGACGGTCGGACGATACCCGAGCAGGCGCTCTGCTTTTTCGATCGATGCCTGTGTGTGGCGGACATCGCCCGAGCGTGGTGGCGTGTGCTGAATGTTGATTGGGCGGCCAAGAAGCTTCTGAATCGTGTGTGCGATCTCCAGCACGGAGTGCCGCGTGTTGCAGGCGATGTTGAACACCTCGCCACCCACACCCGGCGTCGCACAGGCCTTCAAGTTAGCTTGCACGACATTGTCGATGTAAGTGAAGTCACGCGACTGTTCGCCGTCGCCGTGCACGATCACCGGCTCGCCACGCAGGGCGGCGCGGATGAAGAGCGGCACCACGGCGGCATACTTCGATTCGGGGCTTTGTTTGGGACCAAACACATTGAAGTAACGCAGGCTGACAGTTTCGAGCCCGTGCAGCCGCGTGAACATGCGGCAATAGTACTCCGCCGCCAGTTTGGCCACGGCATACGGAGAGATGGGCGACGGCAGCTGGTCTTCCACCTTAGGCAACGCCGGCGCATCGCCGTAGGCGGACGAAGACGACGCATAGACCACCCGGCGCACCGTCTTGGCCTCCTGCGCTGCGAGCAGGAGTTGCAGGGTGCCGTGGGTGTTCACTTCGTCGGTGCTGAGGGGGTCATCGATCGAACGCGGGACCGAGCGCAATGCCGCCTGGTGGAAGATATACGTCACGCCAGCCACGGCGCGCCGCACCGCAGCCATGTCACGCAAATCCCCCTCGATGACCTCGACGTGGTCCTTCACTTCAGCCAAGTTGGCCAGGCTGCCAGTCGACAAATCATCCAGAATGCGCACGGGTTCACCCTGGTGCACCAATGCCTCCGCGATGCTTGAGCCGATGAAGCCGGCGCCTCCAGTTATCAGGTACATGGCATCTCCTCTTCTGGTCATGTCGGTTCTTGTCCTTGAGCTATTTACCGGCCCCTACTTCTTGCACCAAGCCCTCGCCATCTACCGGCAGGGCGGGTTTCAGGCGCCGCACTGGCCCGCGGGGCCTCGGCCCGTGGGGCCTCTCCCGGCCATCGTTCGAGACCAGCGCCTCCAGTGCGCTGACGCGCGCCTCGATGTCGCGCTCATGTCGCGCTCGTCGTCCTCCATTGAGCGCCGCACGGCCGCCATCAAGAAAGGCATTCCGAATCTTGTAGGCAGTGGTGTGACTGACCCGGTACTGTAGTCGAATCTCATCCAGGCTATGCGCCCGTTTGATCAACTCCAACGCCAAGGCGAACTTCTCCTCGAGGGTGAGTTTCTCGCGTGTTCTCATATGTTTCTCCCGTGAATTGTCGTTGCCGGGGGTGAATCGTGTGGCTATTCGATCGAAGGCATTCCCGCCAATTGGTCAGCTCGCAGCCGTGGCGGCTGGGGCTCATGTGCCAGCCAGCGAGGCGCAAAGCGCAGGGCGCCGAGCACAAATCCCGTTCCCCAGCTCAAGTGGATGCCCGCGAAGGCGGCGGCCAGGGGTACAACCAAGTTCCATCCGTGCTGTCGGGCCACGCTCGCCACGCACGCGGTCAGGGCGACGGCATACGCACCGGCGATCGCACAGAACAGCCAGCCGGCCGCTACGCTCCACGGCGCCAGCGCCGCACTGACGACGAGTGACAGCACCAGCGACGGCGGCACGCAATGCCGGAGGCTCATCTGGGCCGGGTGCTTCTGCAGCACGCGCACCTTCCACCACCCGTACTGAAAGAACTGCCGAACCAACGCCGTCAGGCTCTGGCGGTTCTGGTAGCGCGATTGCATGCGGGTGGTCAGGAAGATTCGTCCTCCGCTCTTGCGCAGCCGGTAATTCAGCTCATCGTCCTGGTTGCGGACCAGCTCTTCGTCGAACAGACCGATGCGCTCGAACACTCGCCGGGGATACATTCCCATGTACACCGTATCGACTTCCCGGTCGGCAGTGGCAAAATGGAAATAGGCGCCAATCCCGAAACGTGAGCCCATTGCCAACGCAATGGCGGTCCCCCAGCGTCCGCCACCGACGGCATTCATCGGACCCCCGACGTCGTCGGCGCCCGTGCGCTGCAGGGTCTCGACTCCGTTGCGGATGTAATCCGGCGCGACCACCGTATGTGCGTCAATGCGGGCGATGATTTCGCCGCGGGCGGCGCCGATCCCGATGTTCATGGCCGCCGGCACGATGCGTGAGGGATTGCGGAGGACGCGCAGGCGCGCGCCGTAGCCCCGGAGCACCTGCGCCGAATCGTCATCGGAGTCGCCGTCGACCACGATGAGTTCGAGGCGGTCTGCTGGGTAATCCTGTGCCAGCACGGCGTCGATGCAGGCGCCGATGTGGCCGCCTTCGTTGCGCATCGGGATGACGACGCTGACCAGCGGCAGTTGCGACATCAGTTCCTCCGACCCAGCAGCTCGTCGTAGAGCTGCGTCCAGGCGTTCACCATTCGGGCGGCGGAAAAGTCTTCCGCTCGCTCCCGCGCCGCCGCACGGAAGCGCTGCCGGAGTCCGGCGTCACGCAGCAGGCGGCGCGAATGCTCGACGAAGCCCCCCACCTCGCCGGCCGGCACAATGAAACCCTCGATGCCGGGATGCAGCAGCTCACGTACACCCGCCACGTCCGTCGCGATCACCGGCACGCCGCTGGCCATGGCCTCGAGGACGACATTGGGCATCCCTTCCCAGCGCGACGTTAGCCAGAACAGGGAAGCCGCGCGCAGGATGGCATCGATGTCGTCGCGTTCGCCGGTAAAGGTGACGCGGCCGTTCAACCCCAGGGCGCTCGCCTGCGTCTCCAACACCGGTCGTAACGGACCATCACCGACGATCATGAACTCCGCCTCTGGGCATAGGCGCGCCAACTGCCCGGCGGCCTCCAGGAATAACGCATGGTTCTTCTGCGGCACCAAGCGTCCGATGCTGACAATCGGCCCGGGCAGGCGCGGCGATTCGCCCGTGGGGCATGGCCGGAAGTATGCGGTGTCGATCGCATTGTAAATGACACGGATCGGCGCCCGCGGCGCCCGGTAGTGACGGACAATGTAGGCCGCCACTACCTGCGAGTTCGCCACGATCGCCCGGCTCGATCGGAACGCGAGCGCGTTGGCGCAACGCAGCTGCACCTTGCAGTTGCGAGCCGAGGTGATCAGCGGGCGTGAACGGTCGAACATGTGGGCGCACCCCGCATAGGCGTTGGCGCGATACAGCCACGCATGTACCAGATCGATGTTGTCAGCCGCCAACTGCGCGCGCAGGCGACGCACCCGTTGCACCGGACTGCCAACAAGAACCTTCAGCGGCACGCCGCTCGCAACGATCTCCGACCCGAACGGCTCGGTGGCCGACGACAAGCAGTACACGATCGGTTTGAAGCGCCCCCGATCCAGCTGTCGGACCAGCAGTGCGAGCTGCCGCTCCGCTCCGCCGCGCGTCAACTGCCCGATGACGTGCGCCACCCGCCAGGCCCTGCTCGTCGCCATGTGCTTCCCGGGGTTGCCTGCAGAACTGCAAGTCAATGAACTGGATCCCCAGCTGAGAAAATCCGGCTACCAGGCCCGCCCAGAGGAGGAGTGTCCTCGAAACATAGCCCTTCGTGGAATCTTTTCAGTCATCCACGCCCCCTCCGCCTGCAACCGAGAGCCCCAGGCGGTCCCGCCCATAATCCCCAGCCTGCACGGCGGTGCACCAGCTCTGGTGTTCGAGATACCAGCGCACCGTCTGCCGAACCCCGGTGCCGAAGTCGTGCCGTGGCTTCCATCCGAACTCACGCCGAATCTTGGTCGGATCAATCGCGTAGCGGCGGTCGTGACCCGGACGGTCCTTCACAAATATCTTGAGATCCTCGTAGTGGCGAACGCCTCGCGCCACCAGCGCAGGATTGTCCGCCGGAGGCAACAGATCCTCGAGCGCCGCGCAGATATGGGTGACGACTTCGACGTTGGTCCGCTCGTTCTCTCCCCCGATGTTGTACCGCTCACCCACACGGCCCTGTTGCAGCACCAAGAGGATACCCTCGCAGTGGTCGTGGACGTAGAGCCAGTCGCGTACATTCAGCCCGTCACCGTATATCGGGAGTGGTTTGCCCTCGATCGCGTTCAGCACGGTCAACGGAACTAGCTTCTCCGGGAATTGATACGGTCCATAATTGTTGGAGCAATTCGTGATCAGCGTCGGGAGCCCGTAGGTCTCGTGGTAGGCACGCACGAAATGATCGGCCGCCGCCTTCGAAGCAGCGTAGGGCGAATTGGGCGCGTACGCAGTGGTCTCAGTGAAGCGCCCGCTTACCCCCAAAGTGCCATACACCTCATCCGTGGAGACCTGCAGAAACCGGAATGCCGCGCGCACCTCCTCGCCCTGCTCCGCCAAGTACTCGCCTGAGGCATCGAGGAGCTCGAACGTCCCGATCACGTTCGTATCGACGAATGGGCGCGGGCTGTCGATGGATCGGTCGACGTGCGACTCGGCGGCGAAGTTGATCACCCACGTCGGATGGTGCTCGCGCAAGAGGGCATCCACCGCATCGCGATCCGCGATGTCACCCTTGACGAACGCAAACCTGGGATTCGCTTTCACCTCGCTGAGATTCAGAAGATTGCCGGCGTACGTAAGTTTGTCGAGGACGACCACGCGCGCATCGTTTTGGCCCAGCGCCAAACGCACGAAGTTCGATCCGATGAACCCCGCGCCACCAGTCACGAGCATCGTCGTCATCTGCGTACCACTGCCGAAACGCTCTGGCGCAGGTTCAGGACCCGTGGGCACCGGAAGTGCCGTGCCCATTGCCTCGCTGGCCAGTTTTGCGTCCAACGCACACCAAGGTGACGCCGAAGGGAAACTTGCCGTGGCGCAGCACGTACTTCTCGGCGACCATGAGGCGCGTCAGAACCGTATTCAGCCACGGCGGTATGGCGACGAAGTCGTCGCGCTGCTCAATGGGCCGACCGCTGCGGTTGCGCTCGGTCAACTTCTTCCAGCGCCGGAAGAGCAGCAACGGCAGGAAGTACAGGGGCTGAAAGTAGGACAGCTTCACCACCTCGAACCCGTTCGCCAGCATCAGCGCGGCGACTTGCGAGACGCGGTAGCGACGGTAATGTCCGTAGATGTCGTCGTGATCGCCCCATAAGACCTGAAAGGCGGGCACGGTGATCACCACGGTGCCGCCCGGCCGCAGCACGCGGTGGATCTCCCGCAATCCGGCGACGTCATCCGGGATGTGCTCGATCACATCGATTGCGGTCACCAGGTCGAAACTAGCGCTCTTCAACGCGAGCGCGTCGAGCTTGCTGAGCATCAGGCGCTTGTAGCCGCGGCTCAGGCAGAAGCTGAGCGCCGGCAGCGCCAAGTCGCTGCCCGTCACCGCCCCGCGACTGCTGAGACGATCGAGCATGTTGCCCGGTCCGCAACCCGCATCGAGGATGTCGAGATCCTTGCGCGCCAGGAGCACGCGCGCGATGCAATCCATGACGATCTCGTACTTACCCGACAGCCACCAGTACGAATTGCCCACCTGGTGGTAGCGTGCCTGCTGTTCCACATCCAACATATCGTCGCCTCGTTCACCCGGCCGTGCCGGCCGATCGTCGCACCTCGGCCACGGCTTGCGTATCGAACCCGACCGCTTCCTTCACCACGTACAGCGGGCGGCGCTTCACCTCATCGAAGATGCGTCCAACGTACTCGCCCAAAATGCCGATGGAGATGAGTTGCACGCCGCCCAGGAAAAGGATGGCAACCATCGTCGAGGTCCAGCCGAGCAACTTCGTTCCGAAAAAGACCCGCAGCCCGAGAAAGTATGCAATCGCGGCAAAGGCGACACCGGACGTGACGAAGCCGAGTTGCGTCGCGACCCGCAACGGCACGAAGGAGTAGGATACCACGCCGTCATATGCGAGCCGCATGAGCTTGGTGAACGGATATTTCGATTCACCCGCGAAGCGTGGGTCGCGATCATATTCGAGCCCCGTCTGGCGGAAGCCGACCCATGCCCGGATGCCGCGGACGAACCGGTTGCGCTCGGGCATTTGGTTGAGCAGGTCAACAACACAGCGATCCATGATGGCGAAATCGCCGGCGTCGACCGGCATGTTGACGTAGGCCAACTTGTGCAGGAGGCGGTAGAAGGCACGATACGACAGCCGCTTGAGCCAGCCCTCCCGACGCGTACGGCGCACCGCGTACACGACCTGGTACCCTTCGCGCCAGCGCGCCAGCAGGTCGGGGATGATCTCGGGCGGATCCTGAAGATCACCATCGATCACAATGACCGCAGCGCCGCTCGAGTAGTTCAATCCCGCCGTGACGGCGGTCTGGTGTCCGAAGTTCCGCGAAAAGCTGATGACGCGCACGCGGGCATCGTCCTGCGCCAGCTGGCGCAGCAGCTCGAGCGAGCCGTCGGTGCTCCCATCATCGACGAAAATAATTTCATAGGGCACCGCGCAACCTGCTAACGCCGTGGTGGCGCGACGGTAAAACTCCGGAGTCGTCTCGACTTCGTTGTACACGGGGACAACGAGGCTGACCGCCGGCTGGGATCCGCTGTGCAGGGCTGTCGTCATGGCTTCACCACCTGCGCCTCTTCTGTACGCGCAAATATCGTAATCTCAGGATTTAGGCTGTTGATGTGTGGATCGATCCACCAGGTCCGCGTCCGGAACCGCGCTACCTGTCGATAGCCGAGTTGCTCATCGCGCAGACGCGCAAAGAACTCCTTCGCGGCATCGACCTCAGCAAGAATCGGCATGCCGGGCTTCCAGTCTTTCACATACCGGCCCGTGAGCCCGGCGCGGCCGCCACTGCTCACCACCACCAGGTCGGGCTGGCGCTGCCGCAGCAGCTCGACCGTACGTTCTTGTACCGGGACCTGTGCCACCGCCAGCTCAGGGCCGAAGCGCGGCAGATACGTCGATGGCTCGTACGTCTCGACGCGAGCATGCGCGCCCGCATGCTCCCGCAACCAGCGTTCCGCGTCATACCGCGGGTCGCGCAGCAGTAAACGATCGATCTCGAAGGCCGGCAACACTGCCAGTGCGACGATCGCAACGGCGGCCGCGGCGACCAACCCGCGCTGGCCCCACGCCTGCACTCGCTGCACCAGCGCGGCCGCACCGGCGCCCCCGAAGAGGAGCAGGAAGTACAAGAACGGCATGGTGTACCGCACCTGGAGCAGCGCCGTCGCGCGCAAGGATAGCAGGTAGTACCCGCTCAGCAACAGCAACAGCACCGCGGCCTGCCGCGGGCGCCGCCAGACGGTCACGAGGACTCCTGCGACGCACAACAACAACACGGGAATGGTCACGCTGTGGGCCGTCATCGCGGCGACCTTCAGCAGACGGCCGGCTTCGCTGGCGAGCGAAAAGCTTTTGGGGACCTGCACCTGAAATTGATACGGCGCGTATTGATCGCGCACGGCGGCCGGCAAGGTGCCGAGCAGAAAACGCCACCGGTTGATATAGCCGAGCGGGTTCCACCACCAATCGCCGACCAGTGCGGTGGTGAGTACGAATCCCGCGGCGGCGTATAGTACATGCCCCAGTACGTCGCGACGCAGGAGACCGCGTTCGCCGTGTCGGCGCCAAAGCCAGACGAGCGGAATGACCGCCAACACGCCGAGGCTCTGTTCCTTCGTGAGCAATGCCATCGCCATCGCCACCCCGACGGCCGTGCTCGTCCATTTCGAGTCGCGGCTGGCGCCGAGCACCGCCAACGTCACCGCAACCGCGATCCAGCACAGCAGCGGAACATCGACATTCGACGTGTGGGCGTAGAACACCATCGGGTAACAGCCGCTCACGAGAACCGCGGAGAGCACGCCGGCGAGCGAGCCGAACAGCGCGGCTGAGATGACGTACGCAAGCGCCACGAACGCGACACCCATCACCGCACTCACCGCCCGGGTCACCAGTGCCAGCACGAGCAAGGCACGCTCCGGGTGGCGAAAGCCATAGGGATACGTGTTCGTCGGCTTTTGGAACTGCCGAGTTAGCCGCAACCACGCCAGGTACGGCGCCTCCGCGGCGGTCAGCACGAGCGGATGGCCGAGCGGGTACTTGAAGTAGAACCACCCGGAGTTCGGCCGATCACCACCAAACATGTGGCGCGCGACGGCCAGTGGCGCGGTCGGTCTGAACGCATCGGCAGCCCACGCCCCTTCGGCATTGGGCAGTCCCCAGGTGATGCCAATGACGTTAATGCACAGGCTCAGCAGGAGAATGGCAACCATGCAACACCGCGCCGTCTCGGCGCGTAATGAGCCAAACTCGGCAGTCATCTTCAGAGATATCCCACGCTATGCCCACACCGCCCGACCTCTTCCCCCTCATCATGGTTGTCCGTGCGGCTGTCGTCGATCACGCTGCCCAACATGTCTTCCGGAACCGGCAGATCGAACTGTCGCAGGATCGTCGGAGCGACGTCCATCAGTTCAAGCCCGTGGAGCCGAACACCACCGAGATCCCGCCGCCCTGCACGCATGAGGAAGATGCCGTTCCAATCGTGATTGGCATCGTCCGGCCCGGTGTCGTTCTCGAAGGAATAGATGCTGTTGACCCCGACGCTCCCGACCGAACGCCAGTTCAAGTCGCCAAAGTAGACGATCAGGTCGGGCGGCACGCCGTTGGTTTCGCGATACAGCTCTTGCGGCCGGTAGGCGCACGAGCCGATGTTGTTCCCTTGGGGGTCCTCGATGGCGGCGATGGCGGCAATCAGCTCATCACGGACACGCTCGTAGTGGTACGGCTCGATCACGCCCTGCGGCTCGCGTCCCTTCACGTTGAGGAACAGCCGGCCGTAATAGCCGCCCTCGCCCCAGGCGCGCGTCGCGCTCCAGTCGACCAGCTTCGGGCTCATCGCGGTAACTTGGCCGGGATACTGGCGCAGTGTGAGGTACCCGTTCTTGATGAGCCATTCGTTGAAGCAAATGCCGCCGTCCATCTTCTTGGCGCCGTGGTCCGAGACGACCAACACCACCGTCTCGGGATCCAGGCAGGCCAGGAACTCCCCGATTTCAGCGTCCAGGTACCGGTAGTAATCGCGGATGGCATGCTCCAACGGATTGCCGGCTTCGTATTTTGCATGGGTCGAATCGAAGTACTTCCAGAATCCGTGATGGATACGATCCGGCCCCATCTCCACCATCATGAAGAAGTCCCAGGGCTTGGTGACAGCGAGATACTTGGCGACGTGGAAATGCTGGCGCGTCTTGTCGTAAATGCGCTGCAGCAATTCGCGCTTGTTCGGAGTACGAAAGTCCTCGACATCGAACACATACCCGTCCGCCACTGCTTCAATCTCGGCCTTCAGCTGTAGGGGATAGGTATACCTGCTGTCTCGCGACGGCGTCAAGAAACAGCTCACCATGTGCCCATTGATCCAGCGCGGCGGATACGTCTGCGGTACACCCAAGAGCACCACCTGCTTCCCCGCGCGTGACAGAATGTCCCACACCAAGTCATGCTTGATCGAGCCGGAGTGTGCGAAGGCGTAGTCATCGTA
>DASVHW010000393.1 GCA_036382395.1 Candidatus Binatia bacterium
TGGTGAACAGCGTGTCCGCGCTCAGGAGCGCGGCAACGAGGAGAGTACCAGCCTGGAGTCTGGGACGACTGACACGGCGTAGAAGGCGTCCTTGTACCATGATGCGCAACCATCCGTTGATACCGGGGCGACGCCGTGGAATCAATCCCGCAGGGTTCGTTGCCCGGGCGCTGGACACCAATGCTGCGCGCTGGTACTCGATGACCACCGCAAGGAGTCCGTTCATGGATGACGAGAAGCTGTTGGAGCAGTTGAAGCGACTCGGGGTATGGAGTGGTCATCGGCAGATGACGATGGAAGACCTCGCCAGGATTCAGCCGGGCCTGGGACGGATCATGCCGGAGGTCGGCGACCGGACCTGGAAACTCTACTACGCCGCCCAGGCTGAGAACTGGCCCTTGGCCGCATTTCAGGCGAAAGAGATCAAGGGCTTGATGGAGCTCGGAGCCTTCACCCGCCCGAAACACGAAGAGGCACTCAGCCGCTTCCTGGAGAACAACTGGAAGCCGGTGCAGCACGCCATCGACGAGAAGGACTTTCACGTGTTCGAAGGAGCCTTTCACAAGGCCATCAAAGCCGCCAACGCCTACCACGAACTGAAGGACAAACCCTACCTCGTCTGGAAGCTGCCGGAGAGTCCGCCACCCGATCTCGATCTACGGCCGCGCCGCAAGTCCTGACGACCAACCCACGCCGCCGGCAGATTATTGGATCGCGGAGTTTTGCCATTGCCCTCGCGACCCTCGCGACCTACGTTGACTCGCAACATCGGCTGATATACATGCTGATCGTGAGGAAGAGGATCGCCCGCAGGCCTGCGGGCTTTTTTTGCGCGCGGCGCTGACCAAGCGGTTAAGATCTCATGCACACGCACATTGGACTCGCCTACGCCTTCCAGCTGCTCATCATCATTGGGCTCCTGGTTTCGGTGGCGTTTTATCTTATCGGTTACTTCGAAGCGCGCCGTTTCTTTCGCCAAAGTGTGCGGGCCACCGGGCACAACGGCCGAGGACAAAAGCGTCCGGGAGTCACCATCCTCAAACCACTCAAAGGGTTGGACGTCTATCTCTACGAAAACCTCTCGAGCTTTTGCACCCAGGATTATCCCACCTTGCAGATTGTTTTTGGCGTGGCCGACGGCGACGACCCGGCGGTGCAGGTCGTGCGCCGGCTGCAGGCGGCACATCCGTCGCTCAACATCGATCTGGTGATCGACCGCCGCGTGTACGGCACCAATTACAAGGTCAGCAATCTCTACAACATGTACCGCGTCGCCAAACACGAGGTCATCCTGATCGCGGACAGTGACATTCGGGTCAAACGCGACTACGTACGGCGCATCGTGGCTGGTTTAGCAGACCCGCAAGTCGGCTTGGTGACTTGCTTGTACCGCGCCGTGAACACCGGTGGTCTGCCGACCTTGGTAGAAACGCTCTTCATCAACACCGACTTTGTCCCCATGGTGCTGATGGCGCGAGTGGTGGAAAAGCCCAGCTATGCGTTCGGGGCGACCATGGCGATGCGCCGATCGACCCTCGACGAGATCGGCGGCTTTCTCCCGCTGGCGAGCCACCTGGCCGATGACTACCACCTCGGCAACCGGATCGCCGCACGCGGCTACCGGCTGGCGCTGTCTGATGTGGTGGTGGAAACCGTCCTGGGCGTTGGGAAATGGAAGCGGCTGTTCGACCATCAGTTGCGCTGGGCGCGCACCTATCGGAACTGCCGGCCGGGCGGCTACTTCGGCAGCATCATGACCCACGGCACACTGTGGGCAACCCTCAACCTCATGTACCACCACTTCAGCCCGGGAGCCTGCACGGTGGCTGCGCTTGTGTACGGGCTGCGCATCGCTACCGCGAGCGCGATATGCAACCGCCACCTCGGCGCACCGTTGAATTTCGGCCACGCGCTTCTGGTCCCCGTGAAGGATCTTTTTGTCTCCCTTGTCTGGTTGCTTTGTTTCCTCGGCGACACCGTGCACTGGAGCGGCTTCAAGTTCCGCGTGATGAAGGACGGCCGGATGATCCAGCTGTCACCGCCTGCCACCGTCGAACCCAGCTTGATCGGGTACCCGTCGGTCCAAGAAGAGCAGGACCGGCACCCCGCCCCCCCTCTGACAGCGAGAGATTTGGGGACTAGTCCTCGGTGAGGTCTCCGAGGCGTTTTCCCTTCCGAGCCCGCGCTCTTGCCGCTTCCACGATCTCGCGCGTGACGGGATCCATGCGCGCCATTCCAAGCCGCAGGAGGGACGGCCACAGCAAGCGCAGCATCCTGGCGATGACAAGTTGAGGGTTGCGCCTGGGCACCGTGATTTCGTAACGCCGCTTCTCGATTGCCTCGAAAATGGCCGCCGTCACCATCTCCGGCGGATACTTGCGCCCACCATAGGCGACCGGCTCGTCCTCTTTGAGCCAAATTTCGGTATCGATGGGACCTGGGTTTATGAGCGCCACATGGATATTCGATCCGGCGAGATCGTTCCACAGCCCTTCAGTAAAGCCGCTGACGGCCGCCTTGGACGCCGCGTACACCGCTTCGCTCGGAGGAACCACCTTGGCGACAAAAGACGAGACGTTGACGATCGTGCCCCCACCGTCGCGCAGCATGGAGGGAATGGCGGCCAGCGTCGTCCACAGGCAGGACATGAAATTCACCCGCATGACGTAATCCGCTTCATCCGCCGAGATGTGGTAGATCCGCTTGTGCTTGGGCACGGCAGCGTTGTTGATGAGGATGTCGACCCGGCCGTGCCGGACGGTGGTGTCGTCCACCACGTGTTCGGCGAACGCACGTTCTCCCAGATCTCCGACCAGGTAGGAGGACGCCCGCGAGTGGGGCTGGCACTCCTGCATGAGCCGTTGCAGGCGTTCCTCGCGGCGCGCAACGGCAACCACGGTGGCCCCACGACGTGCAAACGCCTTCGCCGTCACATAACCGATGCCCGACGATGCGCCCGTAACGATGACTATTCGGTTGCGATAGTCCACACGCCCTCTCCCATGTCGGTGGCGAGCCGCTTCATATGGCGCAAGGTGTCACCTGAAGGCAAGCGCCCGGGAGGGCAAGCGATCGGCGGGAAGGGAACGCAGCGGCAGTTACTCGCTACGGTTCACCAGCTGATCGATCAGCGACAGCACCTGAGCCTTATCGGGCGAGGCCGGCAGCACATCCAGCGAACGGCGCGCGCGGGTACCGTACTCGGCCGCCAGGGCGCGCACTTCCGCCAGCACGCCGCTCCGACGGATGCGCTCGAGGATGAACGCCACCTCGCTCTGCGACAGCGACTGGTTCTCAAAAGCCGCCGCCACCTCCCGATCGCGGGCGAGCGCCAGGACGATGGGCAGCGAAGGGTTGCCGTCACGCAAATCGATGCCGATCGGCTTGCCGACACGGGCCTGGTTGCCCTCGACGTCCAGCAGGTCGTCCACCACCTGGAAGGTCATTCCGACGTTGAAGCCACAGTCGGCCATCGCCTCAACCACCGGCTCAGCCGCTGCGGCCAAATAGGCCGCTGTGCGCGCGCCCTGTTGGAAGATGCTTGCCGTCTTTCGGCTGATGATCTCGAGGTAATCTTCGAGGGTGACAGCGGGGTTGTGCCGAAAGCGGCCCTGCATGACCTCGCCTTCGGTCAGGCTCACACAGGCCTCCACGGCCCAGTTGATCAGCTTCTCCTCGAAACGCCCACACAGCTGGAAAGCCCGGCTGAAGATAAAGTCGCCGGCCACCAGGGCGTTGGCGAGCCCGTATTTGCGGAAGGCGGAGTCCTTGCCGCGCCGGACGCCGCTGCCGTCGATGATGTCGTCGTGCAACAGGCTGGCGGAATGGATCAGTTCCAGGGCCGCGGCGACATCGACGATGTCATCGAGCGACTGGCCACCGCAGGCTCGAAAGATGAGTATCGTGACCGCCGGGCGCACGCGTTTGCCGCCCGAGCCGATCAGGTAGGTGGAAATATCGGTCAACAAACTCTCGCGTGACCGCACCTGATCGGCTAATCGCGCTTCAACGAGTTCCAATGCCGCAATCATCGTCGGCTCGGGAGTTTGAAGACGCGCGTGTGCGCGTTGTGTTCCAGTGGTCACACACCGTCCTTCAAAGTAGATTCGCCGCTGCCCAGATAATGTCAAAACCTCGGGCGAGTCAAGGAAGAACCGACCCTTGTTCGCCAGACTCGGCGCCAGAGAAGCGATTGCGCTGCGCTCCGCACGGCGATGAGCGCGTTGCTTTTCCACCGTCGAGTCGTTAGGTTCACCCTAGCTATCAGGGGAAATGCAATTCTCACCTTCAACCGTCAAGCGGCTCGGCAGAGAGAGCATCGAGATCCTTTGGAATGATGGGCACAGGAGCATCTATCAGAACCGGTTTTTGCGCGATCATTGCCCCTGCGCCAGTTGTCGCGAGCGGCCGAGTCATTCGCTGCCGGTTCTCGGCAGCAGCGAGCTGCACCCGCTCCAGATCGGCGTGGTCGGCCGGTACGCGCTCAGCATACAGTGGAGTGACCAGCACGGCAGCGGCATCTACAGCTACGAGACCCTGCGACAGTTATGTCCCTGCGAATCTTGTCAAAATGGCGTCGGCAAACCAAGCGCGGCATGACCACCATCGATGACATCCGCGATCGCCTGACGGAAATCCACCCGCCGGGGTTTCCGCACGACGTCATTGCCGCCGGGATGGTGCGCGGCATCGACAGTCAAGACGGGACGGTGACGATTCAGCTCGAGCCGCCACCCATGCCGCCACCGAGTCTCAACGCCACGGTTGCCGACATCCGCCGGGCGGTGAGAGCGATGGAAGGCGTGAGAGAAGTGACGGTACAAGTCGCCCAAGCGGGCCACGCGGCGGTGCATGCCCATGGCGCAGGCCCAGGCGGCACAGGAGCAAACGCCTCTCAAGCAGGTCCGTTCAACGAAATCGGCCCGCTGCCGGGCATACGAGACATTGTGGCGGTCGCGAGCACGAAAGGCGGCGTCGGCAAGTCGACCGTGGCTGCCAATCTTGCCGTCGCCCTGCAGCGCTTGAATCAGCGCGTTGGTCTCCTCGATGCTGACGTGTACGGGCCCAGCCTACCCATCATGTTCGGCGTCAGCGGCCGGCCACGTGCCTCAGATAACAAGCGCATCCACCCCCTCGAGAAATACGGCGTCAAGCTCATGTCCATCGGCTTCTTCCTCGACGACGAATCACCGGTGATCTGGCGTGGCCCGCTCGTCATGGGCCTGATCCGTCAATTCCTCAAAGATGTGGACTGGGGCGAGCTGGATATTTTAGTGGTAGACCTGCCGCCCGGCACCGGCGACGCGCAACTGACTCTGGTGCAGCAGGTACCGCTGGCTGGCGGCGTCGTCGTGACGACCCCACAAGACGTTGCCACGCTCGATGTGCAACGCGGCATCGCCATGTTTCACCAGGTGAACATCCCGGTTCTCGGCATCGTCGAGAACATGAGCTACTACCAGTGTCCGAAGTGCGGCAAGCGAGAGGACCTGTTTGGCGCCGGCGGCGGCGAGAAAATCGCGGCGCGCTTCGGCGTTCCGCTGTTGGGTCAAATCCCGTTGATCGCCGAGGTGCGAACGGGTGGAGACGCCGGCAAACCCATCGTGGTGGACCGACCGGACCATCCGGTGAGCCAGCTGTTTGTCCATATTGCCGGAAGAGTTCTGGAAGCGGTCGAAGCCGAGCGCCTGGCTACAGCCCCGCCCACGATTATCGGCTAGACCGCGCGGCGCCCCTGTCGCCACCGAGCCTAGGCTGCCCGATCCGTACCCTTTCGACTTTCGATTTTCCATGTGCTAGCGATGGCGGAGTTTTTGGAGGAGGCAAGGATTGTATGTCGACCGTGATCACCGAAGAATGCATCAACTGCGGCGCCTGCGAACCCGAATGCCCGAACACGGCCATTTACGAGGGTGGAGCCGGTTGGGAGATGGATAGCGAGACCCATCCGGCATTGAAGGACGACATCTATTACATCGTCCCTGACAAATGCACGGAGTGCGTCGGCTTCTTTGACGAGGAGCAGTGCAAGGCCGTGTGTCCTGTGGATTGCTGTATCCCCGACCCGAACAACCCGGAAACGGAACAGCAGCTTCTTGAGCGAACGAAGAAGCTGCACCCCGATCGGGAAATCGGCGCCGAGTTTCCCTCACGCTTTCGAAAGTAAACGCGGGCTCCAGCACAGTCGAGCAGGGTCAGATTGCGGCGCCGATAAGCGTCGGATATACGGGGCATTGCCCCTGGCGTGTCAGGTGAACTACCACACATCAACATTCGAACAGGCGTTCGCCCTGGCCCTCTTGGCTCTCATCCTGGCCACTGCCATTGTAAGCATCCGTGGTTACCTGCGCCGCCCGCACGACCTCACCGGAGCCGGCGGCTCGATCGTTTTGAGCCCGGGAATTCGCGGCTGGTATCTCGAGAATCTGCAGCCGTTCGAGGAATTATGCGTGCGCTGGGGAGTCCTCCCGGCTCATTTGTCGTACGCTCAGCTGGCCGGCAGCGTCCTTGTCACTCTGTGTTACGCTGCCGGACTGGTCTTCACCGCCGGTTGGCTGCTGCTCTGGACGGGGACGCTGGATATCATCGATGGTCGGGTAGCGCGGCGCACCAGCGGCGGCAGTGCCCAGGGCGCCTTTCTGGATTCGGTCGTTGATCGCTACGCCGATTCGCTGGCCTATCTCGGCCTGGTGATTTTCTTCCGCGAATCCTGGGTGCTGTGGGCCGTGCTTTTCGCCTTATTGGGCGGATTGATCGTGAGTTACGTACGCGCCCGGGCCGAGGGACTGGGCGCGCAATGTAAGGTGGGCTTGCTGCAGCGGCCCGAACGCTACGTCATTCTCGGCTTCGGGTCGATCTTCGGCTCGCTGATCGAGCACATTACCGGGTCGTGGCTGTCGGCTCCTCATTACTGGCTGGTCATCCTGACGATTCTGGTCCTTGCGGTCCTGAGCAATCTGACTGCCATCCAGAGAGCCGTCTATGTCTGGCGAACGCTAGGAGAGCAGTCCCGTGCCTGACACCCGGCCGGCGGCGATCGCCGGGAAGGTCGCACGTGGCGTGGGCCTGTTCACGGCGATGGCGGGCAGCGGAATCATTTTGGAAAGTACCGCCTTCTGGGTCGGGGCGGTGATCACGCTGGTTGGCATGGCGGCATTCGTGTGGGGACTGGCGGAAACGCGGCTGCAGGAGCCCGTGACCATAGGCGAGCAGAAGAGCCCTCCGGCTGCGACTGCCCGGCCGACGGAAGGCAACCCGTGAGCCGGACCGTACGGATCATCCTCAGCATCGCCGTCTCGGCGGTGTTTCTCTACTTTGCCGTGCGTGGCGTTGACTGGGCGAAAACCGGCGCGGCATTGACCACGGCACAGTACTGGTACGTGTTGCCGATGCTCGGGATCACGGTGTGGTCGCTGTACATCCGCGCGCAGCGCTGGCGGATTCTGCTCCGCCCGGTAGGCACACCATCCATGCGGACGCTGGTCGCGGCGACCAATATCGGCTTCATGGCCAATATGGTGTTGCCGCTGCGCATGGGCGAGGTGATCCGTCCACTGTTGGTGAGCCGCAAGGAGCACGAACCCCTCAGCGGCATTCTCGCGACCGTCGTGCTCGAACGGATCTTCGACATGTTCACCATTCTGTTCCTGTTCGGGATCTCGGCCTCGGCCGTGGCCGTGTCGGACGACGTCCGTCAATGGGGGTATCGGCTCTTCGGGCTCGCCATGATCGTCGGCGGAAGCGTCGCGCTGGTGCGCTGGCAAGAGGCCCTGGCGCTCCGCTTGCTCCGCTTGGTGTTGCGGCCGCTACCGCATCGACTGGCCGACCCAGTTGATCATTTCTTTCGCGGCTTCGTGCAAGCCCTCGAGATCCTGGACAGCCCGTGGACGTTTCTCCAACTCCTGGGATGGTCGCTGTATCTCTGGGTCGTCATCGCCCTCATTTACCTCTGTGGTCTGCTGGCGTTCCAGTTGCGGGCACCGCTCATTCTCGGGCCGGTCGTGATAACCGCCGTCACCGCCATCGCGGTTTCCGCGCCGTCGGCACCGGGCTACATTGGGGCATTCCAAGTGGGATGCACGCTGGCACTGGCGATCTTCGGTATTTCAAAAAGCGACGCCTTCGCATACTCGATCGTCCTCCATGTCACTCAGTTTGTCGGCGTCATCGGGGCTGGGCTATACTCGCTGGCGCGGGAAGGCATGACCATGCGGCAACTCGAGGAGGTTTCCGAGGCGGATGGGGCAGCGGCTTGACGGCAAGACCGTCGTCCTGGCACTGACCGGCGGCATCGCCTGCTACAAGGCCGCCGAACTGGTGCGGGCGCTCACCCGGGACGGCGCCACGGTCCGCGTGATGATGAGTGCGGGCGCCGAGCAGTTCATCACGCCACTGACGCTACAGACCCTTTCGGGAAATCCCGTCGCCACCAGCACCTTCGATCTCACCCAGGAATCCGAGATCGGCCACATCCGCCTTGCCGATGCCGCCGATGTCATCGTGATTGCACCGGCAACGGCCAACATCATCGGTAAAATTGCCGCGGGGATCGCCGATGATCTGATCACCACCGTTCTGCTCGCGACCCGGGCCCCGGTGGTACTGGCGCCGGCCATGAACGTGCATATGTACGAGAACCGGATCGTCCAGGCCAATCTGGAGCGGCTGCGCCAGTATGGATTTCGCATCGCCGAGCCCGGCGAGGGCTTTCTAGCGTGCGGCTACGAGGGCAAGGGCCGGCTCGCGGATATCGAGGTCCTGCTGGCCGAGGTCGGGCGGGCCCTCAGCCCGCACAACCTTGCCGGCGAGCACGTGTTGATCACCGCAGGGCCAAACCGTGAGCCCCTCGATCCGGTGCGTTTCATCTCCAATCGCTCTACCGGCAAGATGGGTTTTGCGCTCGCCGCGGCGGCCTGGCGTCGTGGTGCCGAGGTCAACCTGATCGCGGGGCCGACAACATTGCCGACCCCGCACGGCGTCCGCCGCTGCGACGTCAGCACAGCCGAGCAGATGCGCCAGGCAGTCATGTCCGCGTACGAACCCGCCACGATCGTCCTCATGGCGGCGGCGGTTGCGGATTACCGGCCGGCGCGTGTGGCCAAGGAAAAGGTGAAGAAAGGGAGCGGCGGGATGGTGCTGGAACTCGAACGCACCACCGACATTCTCGCGGAGTTGGCGCCGCGCAAGGGGCCACGCATCCTGGTGGGTTTCGCCGCCGAAACCGAGCAGGTCACGACCAACGCCGAACGCAAGCTGGTGGAAAAGAACCTCGATCTCATCGTCGCCAATGATGTTGCCGGCAAGGACACGGGGTTCGAGGTCGACACCAACGCCGTCACCATCATCGATCGCAACGGCCATCAGAAATCCGTCCCACTGATGAGCAAGGACGAAGTCGCAGATCATATTCTCGACTGTGTTCTCGCCCTCAAGCAGCAACGTTCGACTGGTACGCTTGCTTCTGGCAGCCACCGAACCTGAATCCCAACCCCAAGCCGGCCCCAGACGTCACGGGCGGATCGCGGTTTCGTCAGGGCCATGGGAACCTCGAAGACATCTGCCCCGGTGTCACTTGACTCCCGAGACGTGGAGAAGCGGGGGCTGGTCAAGAGCAGGCAGCTCACGCCGCTCATTGAGCGCATCGATCTCGCGCTGCAGGGGCTCGGTGATCCGGTCTTGCCGGTCTAACGCTTTGAGCACCCGGCGGACCTCCTTGGCCAGGTTGATGGCGTTCAGCCCGGTGGGGTCTGCGGCTTGGCAGTCCGCGTGTTTGCCATGCTCCAGCACGTCGATGATGCTGGCATGACAGGCCGCGTTATACCGCGCCACCAGCTCCGGCGGCAGCAGGTGGCGCGAGTGGAGGCTCAGGCGCCGCATGACACGGTGCCACTGCTCCAGATCGTGCACGGCGATGAACGAGTCGAAGATCCGTTTGTTTGTCCGGAACGAGAACAGGGTCCTGGAGACCACATTTTCCACCAAGGTATCGCAGTGGGGAAAGCGGTGGGCCCGCAGCTCCCGGATGATGGTTCGACCGACCGAGCGCTGCAACGCGTCGAAGCGGGCCTCCCAATAGATATGGCGCAAGGTGCGGGCGCGGAAGCTCACGATGAGTTGCGTCGGAACGAAGTGGTTGTGCGAGTACACATCGCCGGCCAAATGGGTCAGGTATCCGTAGGAGAAGGCGCGCTGCGCACCGGTCTCGGCCCGCTGCAGCATCGCCCAGCCGACTTCCCACGAATGGCAGTGCGCCTGCTCGGCACGCGTGTACTTCTTGGCCACCGTAATGTCGGCACCGACACACCCATAGAGGTATTCGAGCCGGTGGCGGCGGAGCAATTGTTGAAGGGACAGACCCAGGATGGTAAGGTTCTCCAACACTTCTGACCCGTGGGCCAAGTGGGTGATCGGCCCCCACGCCCACGCATGAGCCGGAGCAAAGATCACGAAGAGAAACGCCGTAACCACGAAACACACCATTATATGAATCGTACTCCCGCCACTGCGACTCCTCAAGCAACCTTGCGAAAGCTGGTCGAAGAGGTACGCGCCTACATCGAGTACCAGCAGTCCACCGGGGTCGAAGCATTTCCGCGGGCCGCGCCGGACGCGGACAGAACCGTAGGGCAGGCTGTGCCTGCCACGCCACGCGGGGGGCCGAACTGGCAGACGCAAGAACCGGCAGGCACAGCCTGCCCTACGCCATCAAAGAACATTTCCGTTCACCCTGAGCTTGTCGAAGGGTCTGTCTCGACCAGAGTCACCGCTGCCTCTGGTGATCTTTTCGTGCCCGCCGGCGTCCAGCGCGCGCAGACTCTGGAGGAGTTGCGGGCGGAGATCGGTGATTGCCGCCGGTGCAAACTGTGTACGGGCCGGACCCATCTCGTCTTCGGGGTCGGAGACCCGCACGCCCGACTGATGTTCGTCGGCGAAGGTCCGGGGCGGGACGAAGACCTGCGGGGGGAACCGTTCGTCGGTCGTGCCGGCCAATTGCTCACCGAGATCATCACCAAGGGGATGAAACTCCGGCGCGAAGACGTGTACATCGCCAATGTCATCAAGTGCCGCCCGCCCGAGAATCGCAATCCCGAGCCCGATGAGATCGCCGCGTGCCAGCCATTCTTGCTGCGGCAGGTCGAAATCGTGCAGCCGAAGGTACTGGTGGCGCTCGGTACGTTCGCCGCTCAGACATTGCTGGGGCTGCGCGTGCCCATCTCGCGTTTACGTGGACACTGGCACAATTACCACGGCATCAAGCTCATGCCGACGTTGCATCCCGCCTATCTATTGCGCAACCCCAGCGACAAGAAGCTGGTGTGGGC
Source organism: Candidatus Binatia bacterium (assembly GCA_036382395.1). Taxonomy (NCBI): domain Bacteria; phylum Candidatus Binatota; class Binatia (SeqCode); species Binatia bacterium. The sequence continues at coordinate 11,322 of DASVHW010000393.1, forward strand.
GGACATCAAGATGGTGCTGAGCGAATTGGAGAACTACGCGTGACCCTGCCCTATCGCGTATGGCGTATGGCATATCGCCTATGGGTTTCTGACCATCTGCCATCTGCCATCTGCCATCTGCGCGCGGTCATCGTGCTCGTCCTCTTCGGCCAGGTACTTTTCAGCCGCGGCGCGCAAGCCAGCGCGCAGGTGGACCTGATCGTGATCGATGCCGGGATCAATCCGGCCACGGCGGACTTCATTCACGAGTCGATCGTTGCCGCGGAAGCTGATGCTGCAGGCGCCCTCATCATCCAACTGGATACCCCGGGCGGATTGCTGGAATCGACCAAGTCGATCGTCAAGGACCTCCTCGGCGCACCGCTTCCGGTAGTCGTCTACATCGCACCGAGTGGCGCGGGTGCAGCCTCGGCGGGCGTGTTTGTCACCCTGGCGGCCAGCCTGGCGGCAATGGCACCGGGGACAACCATCGGCGCCGCACATCCTGTCGGCGGGCTAGGCGAGAACGTCGGCGGCGACATGCGGGAAAAGGTCGAGAACTTCGCCGCCTCGTTGAGCAAGACCATCGCCCAGGAACGCGGCCGCAATGTCGAGTGGGCCGAGCAGGCCGTACGCCAGAGCGCGTCGATCACCGCGCAGGAGGCGCTGAAGCTACACGTGATCGATCTCATCGCTCCCAGTCTGGAGGACCTGCTGCGCCAGGCAACCGGCAGGGAGGTCACGGTCCATGGCCACAAAGTGAAGCTGGATCTGGCCGGTGCCGACATCGTCCGCCGCGACATGCGCCTGAAGCAGAAGGTCCTGAACATCCTCTCCAATCCCAACGTCGCCTACCTCCTGGTGATGGCGGGAATCCTGGGCTTGTACGTCGAGTTCACTCACCCAGGGGTGTTCTTCCCGGGCGTCGCCGGGGCAATCTGCCTGCTGCTGGGCATGACGGCGCTCCAGGTGCTGCCGATCAACTACAGCGGCCTGACGCTCATCGTGCTCGGCATCGGCTTGCTGGTCAGTGAACTGTTTGTGCCCAGTTTTGGCATCCTCGGCGTTGGTGGTATTGTCGCCTTCGTGTTGGGATCGCTGTTACTTTTCGACACGCCTGAGTCCACCCTCATGCTAGATCCGAACATCGTGTACGCCGCAGCCGCCACCTTCGGCGCCTTCACCCTCTGGGTGAGCTTCCTGGTCGTACGCTCGCAACGCCGCAAGCCGTCACTGGGAAGCGACGGACTCATCGGCGAGGTCGGCGAGATACGGGAGCGGGTCGATGGGCATGGCGGAAAGATTTTCGTTCATGGCGAATATTGGCATGCAGCATCAGACGAACCCATCGAGGTTGGGGAACAGGCCGAAGTCATCCACCTGAACGGGATGCGCTTGACGGTCCGGCGTGTGTCAGACGAAGCAGGAGAGACCGCTCCGCGTAACCGCGAGTGAGGGCGGACAGAGGGAGGGGGCAATGTTTGGTCCAGCAGCGACAGTCTTCATCGTGCTCGTGTTCTTCGTCATCAGCGGCGTGAAAATCCTCAAGGAGTACGAGCGCGGAGTGATCTTCCGGCTCGGCCGGTTGGTAGCGGCGCGTGGTCCGGGCATCATCTACGTCCTGCCGCTCGTCGAACGCATGCAACGCATCGAGCTGCGAACCATCACGATGGAGGTCCCGCCACAGGACGTCATCACCAAGGACAACGTTTCGGTCAAGGTGAGCGCCGTGCTGTATTTTCGCGTCGTCGACGCCAACAAGGCGGTGGTCGAGGTGGCTGACTATCTCTTTGCCACTTCGCAGTTGGCACAAACGACGCTGCGCAGCGTCTGTGGCCAAGCCGAGTTGGACGAGCTGCTGGCGGAACGTGAGAAGATCAACTCGCATCTGCAGGAGATCCTCGACTCGCAAACCGGTCCGTGGGGAATCAAAGTGGTGACCGTTGAGGTCAAACAGATCGACCTGCCGCAGGAGATGCAGCGCGCGATCGCGCGCCAAGCCGAAGCCGAGCGGGAACGGCGCGCCAAGGTGATCAATGCCGAGGGTGAGTTCCAGGCGGCGCAGAAGCTGGCGGACGCGGCGGCGTTGATCGGCCAACATCCGATGGCCCTGCAGCTCCGCTTTTTGCAAACGCTCACGGAAGTCGCGTCGGAAAACAACTCGACCACCATCTTTCCACTGCCGATCGACTTGATTTCCCCGTTCTTGAAGCGCCCGGCGAAGTCGTAGAGACGATTGCGGGCCTAGGCCTAGGCCCGCAGCAGGCAAGAATCCAGACCCGTACGGCAACGTGTTCCGATAATGCTTCCGAACTCGGGAAGGACAGCCATGAAGAAGATTCTGATCGGCATCGTTGTGGCGATTTTCGCCCTTGCTAATCGCGCCTTCGCGGGGACTCTGTTTGGCGAATTGAGCAACTTCGATGCGGTCAACGATACGCCCTCTCCATGCAACGGCCTTGAGATCGAGTTAGATGACATCCAATCCCAAGATGTCACTTACACTTTTCAGTACCAGCGTTACGGGACCCCGAAGATTACCGAGGATACATTTCTGGTGAACGGGGTGTCACACCCAAGAACGTTTGTGCGCTGGATGAGTCCCTATGATCAGCAGAATCACGTTTTCACGCAAGCGACGCCCGTTGCTCCATTGGGGTTCAAGAACACGGGCGGCCACCTGTGCTATAAGGACATGACGGTCAATGGCCAGCCCTATGATACCGCCGGTTGCGAGCACGTCGGGGTCGGCACGCTAAAGAATCCATCCAGTACGGTGTACCGCTGGATGAAGGAAGACCCGACAACTCCCGGCAGTCTGATCGCCCAGGGCGCCCCCGTCACCATTCCGGCTCCAGTCTGGACAACCTCAGGCGGCAACGTCGTGGTCGCGGTCATCCCCGTTCCACCACCACCTGCCGTCGTTCCCGTCCCCTTTCTGCCGAATGCGGAGTTCGGTATCGCTGTGTGGGCCAGGGTCTTCGAAACGGAATCGCCAAGCCAAGCAGACTTGCATCACCTCGTGTCCGATGATCCTGCTGTTCCCGGCAACCTAGCCGGCGCACCAAGCCCGAACCCCGTTGTCACTGAAATCGAGTGGCAGATCTTGCAGACGGATACGATGAATCCCTCGGTTAATGAGCTCACGTCTGAAAGGCAGATGGGCAGCGGCAACGAGTCCGTGACGCGCCGCTATGAGTTCTACAAGTATGTTGGTCCCTACGATATCAATAGCGCCGACGGCCCGAACACGGGAACCAACGAAGCACTTTGCACCAGTGTTGGTCCGGACGGCGTGAAGGGTGGTGTCGGTTCCACGGCCACCACCTACGATGCAAACGGCAATGTGCTCAACATAGATTGTAGCGCCACAGTTGTCGTCGGTCCCTACATCGGCGCCCAAAATGCCGCTGCCAATGTGGCTATGCGACTGTCTGCCAACGGTGCGAATCTAGCCGATGGTGAAGTGGGGGTTCGGTATCCGGATCGCCCGCTCATCTTCGGTCGCAGTGGGGGTCCATTTAGTATTGCCTTCTCGGGAGGCACGCTCCCCGCTGCGAATGCCGGCAATGAATTCACTCTCGATCAAACTACGGGTGTACTCAAAGGTGGTATTCCGAACGGACCGGGCACTTCGACGTTCACCGTTCATGCGACCGATTTGGTTGAGCCATCGCAGCCGCCAGTGGATGCCACATTCAACATTATCGTTGTTGATGCGGTCACGGTCGACACCATCGTCATCCCAGCCGGCGCCGAGAACGTGCAGACAACCGTGAATCTCACGGCCTCAGGTGGCGAAACCCCATTCAAGTGGGGCGCGGTGTCCGCCAGTGCTGGTCTACAAGCTTCCGTGTTTGGAAATACATTGTCGCTAACCGCAACGAGCCCCGGTGTATTCGATGTGCAGGTCACGGTGGACGATAGTTTGGGCGGCACGGATACGAAGACCTTGACTTACACTGTTACTGCTCCTGGTCTGCCAACGTCCACGCCGACGGACACTGCCACGTCAACGCCGACGCACACGCCCATTACGCCGGAAGGCACGCCAACTCAGATCCCGACGCACACGCCGACGCACACGCCAACCACGGCACCCACGCCGACGCAGACGGCGATCACGGCGGCCTCATCGACCCCGACGATTGTACCTTCCGCGACGCAGACGCCAGTCGGTAGCACGTCGGCTACTATGAGCGACGAAGACGGTTGCCAGATCGGCGCGACTGGTGGCCACAGCGGGGCCTGGCTCCTCCTGATGCCCGCCATCGGCTTGCTGGCGATGCCGCGCCGGCATCACTAGGCCTGCGCCGTTGATGCCGTCACGGCTGCTGCAGAGGCTGACCCCGCTGCTCCAGAGCCCGGCGCTGCGTTTCTGCGCCTCCGTGCCTCTGCGTTGAGGAATGTTCCCTATTGGGGTTAGATTCAGCCGATGCGCACC